>NZ_VCKW01000235.1 GCF_005889715.1 Actinomadura soli | reverse complement strand
GGCGGGTACCGCCTGCAGGCCGAGCACCGCGACGGCGGCGACGCCGACCAGCGCGGTGCTCGTGGTGACGCGCCTGCGGGCGCGCCTGGGGGGTGTGGATCTCACGCGGTGCTCCTTGTCTGCCGGCCGTGCTGGGACGGCCGAAGGGGGGCTCGCTCCACCGGGCGCGCGTCGCGCCCCGGGGAGCTCCGGAGCCGGAGAATGGTTAACCCCGGAACGATCGCATGCATTTGTGTGCATGTCACCGCAAAGTTCGCGCCAGGCCGCGTCCGTAGGGAGATCGGTTCCAGCGCAAGGGAAATCCCTACATCCCTTAGGGATGGACAAGGGCGTCCTGACAGGGAACACTGCCGCCTTTCGGAATCAGACGGCACCAGCGGGGGAATCAGGGCGGGCTAGCGGGAGAGGGTGGCGCCGGGGCCGTCCAGGCCGCCGCCGAGGAGGGAGCCGAGCTGCGACCGGGAGCGGATGCCCAGCTTCCGGTAGATGCGGGTGAGGGACGCCTCGACGGTCTTCACGCTGAGGAACAGCCGGTTCGCCACCTGCTGGTTGGTGGCGCCCTGGCCGACGAGCACCGCGATGCGCCGCTCGCCCTCCGTCAGCGCCGCCTGCGCCACCGCGCCGAAGGGGGCGGAGGCGTCCTGCAGGCCCATGTCCAGGCGAGCCAGACGGTGCCGCGCCTGCTCGGCCCAGGGCCGAGCGCCGCACCGCAGGAAGATCTCCAGGGCGTCGGCCGCCGCCTTCCGGGCGGCCCCGGCACGCCGCCGGCGGCGTTCGATCCTGGCCTGTTCGAGCAGGCAGTGCCCCATTTCCAGGGGCTGGCCGAGCCGCTCGAACAGCACCGCGGCCTGCCGCAGGAGCGCGACGGCATCGTCCGGTTCGCCGCGCGCGGCGAGCACGCACGCCTCCGCCCGGTCGAGCAGGCCGGTGACGCCGGCGCCCCGCGCCCGGTCACCGATCACGGCACGGGCCGCGCGGACCACCTCCTCGGCACGCTCGACCTCACCGAGGGCCACCAGCCCTTGGGCGAGATCGCCGTGCCAGCGCAGGACCCTCGGGCAGCGCATGCCGCGTCTCTGCTCGTCCGGGGCGGAGCTGAGGGCGTCGATGCGCAGCAACGTGTCGACGCCCGCGCGAACGTCACCGATGCGCATGCGGGCGACGCCCAGCACGTGCAGCAGGCGGCTCTGGAAGATGAGGTCGTTCTCCTGCTCGGACGCGCGCAGGCCCCGCTCCGCGAGGGACATGGCGCGGTGGATGCTGCCGCCCGCCAGCTCCGCCAGCGCGCCCGGGTACCAGGCCGGGCCCGGGCTGAGCGCGGCCTGCTCCGCGATGCGCATGGCGCGGTCCGCGAAGTCCAACGCCTCCCGGCAGCGGCCCGTACGGGCGGCGACCTCGGACAGGTTGCGCAGGACGTGCACGACCTCCTCGCCGGAGCCGCGCTCCACCAAGGCCAGCATCCGCAACAGCTCCGCGCGCGCTTCGGTCAGCCTGTCCTCGGCGATGGCGCAGTAGGCGGCGATATAGCGGGGCGTGGTGTGCATCTGGCCGTCCAGCGGCGGCTCGGGCAGGCGCTCAGCGAGTTCCAGGTCGTGGACGTAGTCGTCCCGTCCTTCGATCAGCGAGATGTTCGCGCGCAGGGCCAGAGCCTTGGCCTCCATCGCCATGTCACCCGCTTCCCGCGCGTGCGCAAGCGCGCCGCTGGCCTCCTGCTCGGCGAGCCCGGAAGCGCCGTTCAGCAGAGCGCCCAGCGCCATCCGCACGCGCAGCGGGCCGAGCAGCGCCGGGTCGCCGCCCGCGTCGACGAGCGCGGCGGCGAAAACCTCGCCCATCTCCGCGAGGCCCTGGCCCGACAGGTCGAGCAGGGCGAGCCTGGCCCGCACCCGCTGGGCGCGGGTCGCGTCGGCGGCGAGGACGGCCTCGGCGGCCCGGTGCACCAGATCGGGCAGCCCGCCGTTCGCGCCCGTCTCCGCCGCCGCGACCAGCCACTCCAGCCGCTCGGCCGCCGGATCGGCCGGAGACCGGTCGGCGGCCAGCCGGTACAGCTCGGCGGCCATCCGGTGCGAACCCTGGCGGACGGCCTGCTCCGCCGCCGTGACCAGCGAATGCGCGAGCTCGGCGTTCGGGCCGGGGTCGGCGAGGGCGCGATGGCGGGCGCGTCCGGCCGCGTCCGGCACCACGGCGGCCAGCGCCCGGTGCACCCGCGCCAGATGCTGCGCGTCGGCGGACTCGGCGAGAACGGTGCCGACCGCCGGCGGCGTGAACCGGATGCCGCCGCCTTCGGTGATCAGCAGGCCCAGGACGGCGGCGCGCCTGATGTCGCGCGCGGCCTCGGCGCGTCCGGCCCGGCACAGCAGGTCGGTCGTCGGACGGATCGCGAGCGCGGCCATCAGCAGCGTCTCGTGCGCCTGCGCCGGCAGCCGCGCCAGCCGCTCGGCGATCACGGCCTGGACGCGCTGCGGCAGCGGCGCGGGCCGCCAGTGCCGCGGGATGCGGTCGGTGAACGCGCCGCCGAGCGCCAGCGCGAGGTACGGGTTGCCGCCGGAGTCGGAATGCAGCGTGTTCACGACCCGGACGGGAAGCCCGTAGCTGTCGAACATCTCGGCCAGCTCGTCCGGCCCGAGCGGCGGGACGGGCAGGTGCAGCGCGTCGGGAGCGGGAGCCCAGGGCGTGCTGCCTCCGTCGCCCGGGGCGAGACCGTCCGGCCAGGGCCCGGCGACGACGGCGCGCACTCCGCGGGACCCGACCCGCTGGACCGCGTACCGGACGGCGTGGACGGACTCCGCGTCCACCCACTGGGCGTCGTCCACGAGCAGCAGCACCGGACGTTCCCCTGCGCACCGCGCGAGCAGCCCGCGGAACGCCAGCCGGCAGGCGACGTGGTCCATGCCGGACCGGTCCGCGAACGACCGGCCGAGGGCCCGCTCGTTGGCCGCGGCCGGATGCGGCGCGGGAAGCCCGGTCAGCCGCTCCCGGGGAAGCTCGGCGGTGAGGGTCTCGGGGAGCTGGTCGAGCAGCTCTGCGAGCCCCGAGCAGGGCACCCACCGCTCGGTCTCCGTCCCGGCGACCCGCAGGACGAGTTCGCCGCGCGCGGCCGCCGCATCGCCGACGGCCTCGAGCAGCGCCGTCTTGCCGATGCCGCTGGGTCCGGTCAGCACGACGCTGCCGTTCGCGGCGAGCCGGGCCTCGATCGAGGCGAGCAGTGCCGAGCGCCCCACCAGCGAGGGAGGTGCTCCCTTCCGACCCGCCGACGGCGCGGCACCGACGTCCATGACTCGCTCCCTTCCGGAGGATTCGGACGCCGCCTCGACAATAACCACCGCGCGGGGGCACTCACAACGACGAGGCCCGCCGGCGGTCCGCCCCCGAACCGGGCGGTTCCGCGAAACACCAGGTCCGGCCTCCGCGCGCGGCCGGAGGACGCGATGAGAACGCGATGACGCCCGGAACCGGTGGGTTCCGGGCGTCATGATCTGGCGTCTTGGGCAGGTGCCGCTACCCGGCCGCTGGTCGGCCGGTCACTCGCCCGTCCAGTTCGGCTTGCGCTTCTCGGCGAAGGCGGCCGGGCCCTCCTGGGCGTCCTTGGACACGAAGACCGGCAGGGTGATCTCCTGCTGCTTCTGCCACATCTCCTCGGACGTCCAGTCCCCGGACCCGTTGACCACCTTCTTCGTCGCCGTGAGCGCCAGCGGCGCGTTCTCGGCGATCCTCAGGGCCAGCTCCTTCGCCGCGGCGAGCGCGCCGCCCGGCTCGGTGAGCCGGTTGACGAGGCCGACCTCCGCCATCCGTTCCGCCGGGTACTTGTCGCCGGTGAGGGCGATCTCCATGGCGATGTGGAACGGAATCCGCCGCGGCAGCCGCAGCAGGCCGCCGCCCGCCGCGACCAGGCCGCGCTTCGGCTCGGGCAGCCCGAACTGCGCGTCCCGGGCCGCGACGATCATGTCGCAGGACAGCGCCAGCTCGCAGCCGCCCGCCAGCGCGTAGCCCTCGATCGCGGCGATCAGCGGCTTGTCCGGCGGGCGCTCGGTGATGCCCGCGAACCCGCGTCCCTCGACGACGGGGGTCTCACCGGCGAGGAACGCCTTGAGGTCCATGCCGGAGCAGAACGTGCCGCCCGCGCCGGTCAGGATGCCGACGGACAGGTCCTTGCGGGAGTCGAGCTCGTCCACGGCGTCCGCGATCCCGCGTCCAGCCGCGCCGTTGAGCGCGTTGCGCGCCTCCGGGCGGTTGATCGTGATGACGAAAACGCCACCATCTACCTCGGTCAGCACGGTGTCGTTGCCGGGGGGCGTGGGGGGTCGTCCCCCCTCGGTCAGAACAGCATCGGACATTCGGGCCTCACTTGGGCTGGAAGCGGATGCCGCCGTCGAAGCGGATGGTCTCGCCGTTCATGTAGTCGTTCTCGATCAGGGACTTGACGAGGTGCGCGAACTCCGACGCCCGGCCCATCCGCTTCGGGAACGGGACGGGCGCGGCGAGCTTGGCCTTGAACTCCTCCGCGGCCTCGCCCTGGCCGTAGATCGGGGTGTCGATGATGCCGGGGCAGATCGTGTTCACCCGGACGCCGATCGCCGCGAGGTCGCGGGCGGCGGGCAGCGTCATCCCGATGATCCCGCCCTTGGACGCCGAGTACGCGACCTGCCCGGTCTGCCCCTCGATCCCGGCGACGGACGCGGTGTTGATCACCACGCCGCGGGCGCCGTCCGCGTCCGCGGGCTCGGTCCTGGCGATGGCGGCGGCGCCGATCCGCATCAGGTTGAAGGTGCCGATCAGGTTGACCCGGATGACGGTCTCGTACTGGCCGAGGTCATGCGGGCTGCCGTCGCGGTTCACCGTCCGGGACGCCCAGCCGATGCCGGCGCTGTTGACGATCACGCGCAGCGGCGCGCCGGTGTCGACGGCGGCCTGCACGGCGGCCTGGACCTGCTCCTCGTCCGACACGTCCGTCTTGACGAAGACGCCGCCGATCTCGTCCGCGACCGCCTTGCCCCTGTCCTCGTTCAGGTCGGCGACGACGACCTTGGCGCCTTCGGCGGCCAGCGCGCGGACGGTGGCCTCACCGAGGCCGCTCGCGCCCCCGGATACGACGGCGGAAACTCCGTTCAGGTCCATAAGCAGCACCTCACGTGTGGGACCGAATGTGGTTCGGGGTGATGGTACCCAGACGCGGCGCCGTGCCCTCCACCCGGCCCTCCGGGACGTCCAGGCGGTACAGGGCGTAGGCGTGCTGGATCACCGGCAGCGCCACGTTCCGCACCCGCACCCCGCCGGACGTGAGGCCCTTCTCGGTTCCCTTGTGCGCGTGCCCGTGGATCGCGAGGTCCGCGCCGGACGCGTCGATCGCCTCCCCCAGCAGGTAGCTGCCGAGGAACGGGTAGATCTCCGGCGGCTCCCCTTCGAGGGTGCCCTCGGCGGGCGCGTAGTGCGTCAGGCTGACGATCATGTCGGCGTCCAGGTCCAGGAGGGCGGTGCGGAGCCGTCCGGCGAAGTCCTTGGTGTGCCCGACGAACGCCTTCATCTCCGGCTCGCCGAAATCGCTGGCGCAGCGGCCCTCGAACCCGCCGCCGAAGCCTTTGCCGCCGGCGATGCCGAGCCTCGTCCCGCCGCAGTCCAGGACCGTCCCGTCGCCTTCCAGGACGGTGACGCCCGCGTCGCGCAGCACGTCCGCGATCTCGTCCTCGGCGTCGGAGTGGTAGTCGTGGTTGCCGAGGACGGCGACCACCGGAACCCCCACGTCACGCAGCTCGCCCGCCGCGACACGGCCCTCCTCGACCGTCCCGTGCCGGGTCAGGTCGCCCGCGACGAGGAACACGTCCGCGTGGGCGGCGAGCCCGGTCAGGTGCGCCCGGTACGTCCCGGCCGTCTCGGGCCCGACGTGCAGGTCCCCCGCCGCGGCCACGTGGATCATGACAGCCGCTCCTCGCCGTCCGGCTCGGTGACCGCGACGACGTGCAGCTCGTTGCTGATCTCGCGGCCGCCGGCGGCGTCCCGGGCGGTCGCCTCGACCTCCCGGCGCTGCTCCTCGCTCACCACCTCACCGCGCAGCCGCACCACGTCGCCGCTGACGTCCACACGGATGCCCAGCTCGTGCGCCTCGGCCGCGACCCGCTCCTGGATGTGCGCGGACAGGTACTCCGGCGGCTCGGTCATGTCCCGCTCCCTTCCCGTCACAGCACGTCCTCCCCGATGACGCCGAGCCGGGCGAGCAGCGTCAGAAAGGCGTAGGCGTACGGGGACTCCGCGGTCTCGGCGGCGACCAGCCGCCAGTCGACCTGCTCCCGCAGCGCCCGGCTCACGTGCAGGAACCCGCTGAAGTCGCAGGCGGTCTCGGCGAACGCCAGCAGCCGCATGACCACCAGATCGGTCGCGGGCAGGACCGGCATGCGCACCGCCCCGACCGGCATCACCTCGGCCCGGTCGAGCAGGTTCCCGTCCACCGGACGGCCGGAGGGCGTATGGATCAGGTCGATCAGGTGCTCGCCGTCGCACGCCTTCTCCAGCCAGTTCTCGGGGCTCTTCAGATGCGTCATGCCCGCGCCGGCGAGCGCGTCCAGCGCCGCCGGGACGTCCCATTCCCGGACCACGAAGTCGACGTCGTGGGTCGACATCGCGGCGCCGCGGGCGTAGGCGGCGCACCCGCCGGCGAGCGCGTACCCGAGCCCGGCGTCGCGGAGGGCGGCGGCCGCGCGTTTCAGGCTCGGCAGCAGGCCGCCCGCGTCGCCGCCCGGACCGCCGCCCGAGCCGCCGGCCGCCGCACCGTCCGAGCCGCCGCCCGAGCCGGGGCCCGGACTCGCGGTACCGGACCCGGGGCCCCTGACCTTGGGTTCCGTCTGCACAGCCCCACGCGTCCCTGGGTCGACTGCCGTTCCGGTTGGCGGTACCCGGGGACGCGCGGGTCATGCCCTCAGCTCGTTCCGTTCGGTCGCCTCAGTCGAGCGTCGGGTAGTCGGTGTAGCCGCGGTGGTCGCCGCCGTAGAAGGTCGCCGGGTCGGCGTCGTTGTAGGGGCCACCGGCGCGGATGCGGGCGGGAAGGTCCGGGTTGGCGAGCCACATCTCGGCGAACGAGACCGCGTCCGCGACGCCGTCCCGCAGGGCCGCGGCGCCGTATTCGGGCGTGGCGGGGAAGGAATCGGGGGTCGGGTGCGGGTTGAGGATCAGCGTGCCCGGCCATTCGGCGCGGATCCGCCGGGTCATGGCGCGGTCACCGACCTCCATGATGTGCAGGTAGGCGAGCCCGAGCGGGGCGAGCGACGCGACCAGCGCCGAATAAAGCTCGGGGGTGTCGCTCTCGCTGACGCCGTTGGCGTTGCCGCCCGGCGACACGCGGAAGCCGACGCGGTCGGGCCCGATCGCGTCGGACACGGCCCGCGCGACCTCGACGGCGAACCTGGTGCGGTTCCCGGGCGTCCCGCCGTAGGCGTCGGTACGGGTGTTGCTGCCGTCGGCGAGGAACTGCTGGATCAGGTAGCCGTTCGCGCCGTGCAGCTCGACGCCGTCGAACCCGGCGTCGATCGCGTTGCGCGCCGAGGCGGCGAACTCCGCTGTGGCCTGGGCGATGTCGTCCAGGGTCATCTCGCGGGGCACGGGGTGGTCGAGCAACCCGTCCGGGGTGAAGAGCCGCTCGCCGGACGCGATCGGGGACGGCCCGAGCGGCAGCCCGCCGTCCGGGTACAGGACGGGATGCCCGACACGCCCGGCGTGCATCAGCTGGGCGAAGATCCGTCCGCCCGCGGCATGCACCGCGCCCGTCACCGGCCGCCACGCCTCCACCTGGTCATCGGAATGCAGGCCGGGCGTCCAGATGTAGCCCTGGCCCCGGACGCTGGGCTGCGTCCCCTCGGTGATGATCAACCCGGCGGTGGCGCGCTGCCGGTAGTACTCGGCGGTCACATCGGTCACCTTGCCGTCCTCGACCGCCCGGCTGCGGGTCATCGGCGCCATCACCAGACGATTGGACAGTTCCAGCTTTCCCGCCGACAACGGCTCGAACAGTTCTCGCATGGCGTTCTCCTAGCCCTCAGGTGTGTTATCGCTGGTCAAGAACGTAGGAGCCGTCGCCGCGGGGCGAATCCGTATGGATTCGGTAGTTCGCCCCGTAGTTTGGATCTGTGCTCTACGGGCGGAACGACGAACAGGCACGGATCACCTCGCTGCTCGCGGACGCGCGCGATCACCGCCGCAGCGGTGCGCTCGTGCTGCGCGGAGAGGCCGGCATCGGCAAGTCGGCCCTGCTCGCTGAAACGGCGCTGCTCGCTGAGGCCGCCGAGCCGCTGCCGCCGGACGGGCCACCGCCGGACGGGGCGTCGCGCGTCCTGCGGGTCACGGGCGTGGAGGCGGAGTCGGGCATCGCGTTCGCGGGCCTCACCCAGCTGCTGTGGCCCGTCCGGGACCGGCTGGACGTCCTCCCGCCCCCGCAGGCCGCCGCGCTGCGCTCCGCCCTCGAACGGCTGGACGGGGGCCCCGGCCCCGCATCCGGGCGGGACCCGTTCACGACCGGCTTCGCCGTCCTCACACTCCTCGCCGACCTCGCCGACTTCCCCGACGGGAGCGGCCCGCTGCTGTGCCTCGTCGACGACGCGCAATGGCTCGACTCCGCGACCGCCGAGGCGCTGCTGTTCGCGGCGCGGCGGCTGGCGGCCGAGGGCGTCGTGATGCTGTTCGCCGCGCGGGACGACGCGTTCACCGGCACGGGCCTGCCCGAGCTGCGCCTCGACCGCCTGGACCGCGACGCCGCCGAACGGCTCGTCGCGTCCCGCGACCTCGCGCCCGCGGTCCGCGCCCGGGTCGTCCGGGAGGCGGCGGGCAACCCCCTCGCCCTGCAGGAGCTGGGCGCGACCGGGTCCTTCCGGCCGGACGGCCCTGATCCGCTGCCGGTCGCGGACCGGGTGCTCGGCTCGTTCCGCGACCAGATCGGCCGCCTCCCCGAGAGCACCCGGACGATGCTGCTGATCGCGGCGGCCGAAGGGCGCGGGCACATGCCGAGCCAGCTGGGCGCGGCCCGCGCCCTCGGCGTGAGCCTCGCCGACCTGGAGGCGGCCGAACGCGCCCGGCTGGTGAAGGTCACCGGGCGCACCATCGAGTTCCGCCACCCGCTGATCAGGGCGGCCTCGTACCACGGCGCCGTCGCCGCGCGGCGCGTCGCCGTCCACCAGGCGCTCGCCGACACGGCCGACGACCTCGACTGCCGCGCCCGGCACCGCGCGTCCGCCGCCCTGGGTCCTGACGAGGACGTCGCCGCCGACCTGCGGGACGCGGCGGAACGCGCCCGCGGCCGCATGGCGCACGCGACGGCGGCGTCCCTCTACCGGCAGGCGGCGGACCTGACGCCCGACCCGGACGCCCGCGCCGCGCGGCTCGGCGCCGCCGCGTCCCTCACCCTCCAGGCCGGGCGCCTGGACGAGGCCGAGGACCTCGCCGTCCAGGCGGAGAAGCTCACCCGCGACCCGGCCGAACGGGCACGGCTCGCCCGCGTCCACGCCATGGTCGAGTACGAGCGCGGCGACCCGCGCGCCGCCGCGCGCATGCTGGTCGACCACGCCGCCGACGCGGCGCCCGGCGACCACGCCGCGATGCTCCGAACGGGCGCGGTGTACGGGTGGACGTCCGGCGAGCTGCCCGCCGTCCTGCGCGCCGCGGAACTGCTCCCCGGCGACCGTACGGTCCAGGGCCTCGCGGCCCTGGCGGGCGGCGACCACGCGCGAGGCGTCCCCCTGCTGGCCGAGCTGATCGACGAGACGCGCGGAGGAGGCGGGGCCGCCGGCGCGCTGCCCGGCCCCCGCCAGAGCGTCGAGAACGCCCGCGGCGATCGCGTGCTGGGCGCGCAGCTCGCGCTGGTCATCGGCGCGGACGAGGCCGCCCTGGACCTGGCCGCCGCCGAGGTCGCGCACTCCCGCCGGCACGGCCTGATCGGCGCGCTGCCGAACGTCCTGCAGACGCTGGCCCAGGCGCAGATCGCCGCCGGGCTGCACGCGGACGCGGAGGCCACCGTCGCCGAGGCGATCGCGCTGGCCCGCGACACGGGGCGCCCGCACCGCGAGGGACGCCTCGGCGCGGTCCTGTCCCGGATCGCGGCGATCGAGGGCGACGAGTCCCGGCTCCGCGAGCTGATCGCCGGCGCCCCGCCACCGCACGGCGGCCTCGCCGACAGCGCGCTCGCCCTCCTCGACCTCGGCCTCGGCCGCTACGACGACGCGCTGCGCCGCCTGGACGAGATCGCCCACGGACCCCGCCGGTACAGCACGGGCAGCCTGCTGTCCGCCGCCGACCAGGTCGAGGCCGCCGTACGGTCCGGGCAGCCCGATCTGGCCCGCCCGGCCTTCGCACGGTTCCGCACCTGGGCTGAGGCAGGTGGGCAGCCCTGGGCCCTCGCAGTAGCCCTGCACTGCGAAGCCCTATTGGACGACAGCGAAGAACCCTACGCACGTGCAATCCGGCTACACGACCAGTCGATGCGACCGTTCGAGCGGGCCCGCACAGAGCTTCTCTACGGCGAGTGGCTGCGCCGGGCCCGCCGCCGCTCCGACGCGCGCGTCCCGCTCCGCTCGGCCATGGAAATCTTCGAGCGCCTCCGCGCCACACCCTGGCTGGAACGCGCGCGCGCCGAGCTCCGTGCCACCGGCGAATCAGGCACTGCCGCGCCCACCGCCCCCGACCTCCTCGACCGCCTCACGCCGCAGGAGCTTCAGGTCGTCCGGCTGGCGGCCTCAGGGACGAGCAGCCGCGAGATAGCCGCACAGCTCTTCCTCAGCCCGCGGACGGTCGAATACCACCTCTACAAGGCGTATCCCAAGCTCGGCATCTCGTCCCGGAAGGAACTGTCCCGGCTCGCGGTCACGAACGTCGCGGCAGCGTCCGGGCAAGGAATTCCTCGGTGAGCCGCCACGCCCGCTCCGCCGGCTCCGGCTGGTAGAACATCGGCGCCTTCCGATTGTGGAACGCGTGCCCGCCGTCCTCCTGGACGTGGATCTCCATGCCGTCCCGCCCCTCCACGGCACGTTCCACTTTGGCGACGTCCTCGCGGGGGATGTACTCGTCGGCCCCGCCGAAATGGAACTGCGCCGGAGCCCCGATGCCGTCGATCTGGTCCAGCGCGTCCGGCACACCCGACCCGTAGAACGACACCAGGGCATCGATCTCCGCCCTGGCGGCCAGCAGGTACGCGACCGTCCCGCCGAAACAGAACCCCAGGACACCGACCTTGCCCACACCGGGCAGCCCCTTCAGCACACCCAGCGCCGCCGCCGCGTCCTCCACGCCCTTAGCCCAGTCGAACTGGGAGACCATCGACATCCCCTTGGGGAGCGCCTCCTCGTCGTGGACGACCGTCCAGCCCGGCTCGATCCGCCAGAACAGGTCGGGCGCGGCCACGACATACCCGAGCGCCGCCAGGTCCTCGGCGACCGCCCGCAGATACTCGCCGACCCCGAAGACCTCCTGGACGAGCAGGATCCCGGGCCCTTCCTGACCCCACACATGCAGGTCGAACTCACCGTCCGGAACAACGACCCTCTCGATTCGCGTCATATCACCCGATGATCGCGTAAACCGCCGTCGCATGCGCGACGATCTTGGAATCGGCGGTCATGTCGATCTCCGCGAACGCCAGCGTCCGCCCCAGCTTGGTGAGCCGCGCCCGCACCAACACGTCCCGTCCCACCACGGGCCGCTGGAACGACGTGCTGAGCTGCACCGTCGTCATCGGCACGAACGCGCCCTTCGCCGCCGACACGGCGATCACCACCGCCGTGTCGGCCGCAGCCATCAGCGCCTGCCCCGACAGCGCGCCGCCTTCCCTCGCGAGCCTGTCCGACCACGGCAGCCGCAGCACGGCTCCGTCCTCCCCCACCTCCTCGGGCACCAGCCCCAGCTCAAGTACCCAGGGCGCGAAGTTGTCGCGCAGAATTTCGTCGGGCTTCACCGTCACACCCGACATGATGCACGCTGAGGGCATGCACGAGGAGATCTTCCTGCCGTCCACCTACGCGTCCGGGGTCCCCTACGACACGTTCAGGAAACTGCGCACCGACTCCCCGGTCACCCGCGTCCCCGAACCGGCCGTCGGCCCCTGGCCCGCCGGACCCGGCTACTGGGCGGTCTTCCGGCACGCCGACGTCAAGCACGTCCTGCGCTCCCCGGACCTCTTCTCCTCGAACCTCGGCGCCACCCAGATCCGCGACCCCGACACGCCCGAGGACCTCGCGTTCGTCCGCGCGATGATGCTCAACCAGGACCCGCCCGACCACTCCCGCCTCCGCCGCATCGTCGCGGCCGCGTTCACCCCCCGCGCCGTCCGCGCCCTGGAAGAAACCATCAACACCAGAGCCCGAACCCTCATAACGTCGGCCCTCAACGAGGAAACAGACTTCGTCGAACTCGCCGCGGACCTCCCCGTCTGGACGCTCGCCCACATCATGGGCGTCCCCGACGCCGACCGCCGCCTCCTCTACGACTGGGCGTCCCGCGTCATCGGCTACCAGGACGACGAGTACGCGGCCATCTCCTCCGACCCCGCCTCGATGACCCCCATGGCCCGCAAGGCCCTGCAACACCGCCCCACCACGATGACCCATCCCGACGGCCGCCCCATCAACCCGCGTTCCTACACGGCCCTGGCCGACATGTTCGCCTACGCCCACGCTCTGGCCGCCGAGAAGCGGCTCCGCCCGTCGGACGACATGATGTCCCGCATGCTCGAAGGCGGCCTCACCACCCAAGAGTTCGAGAACATGTTCTTCCTCTTCGCCGTCGCCGGGAACGAGACCCTCCGCAACGGCATCCCCGGCGGGCTCCTCACCCTCCTCGACCACCCGTCCGAACTGGCCCGCCTCCGCGCCGACCCGTCCCTGCTCCCAACGGCCATCGAAGAGATGCTCCGCTACTGGCCCCCGGTCATGGACTTCCGCCGCACCGCCACAAGGCCCCTCACCCTCGGCGGCCAAGAAATCTCCCCGGGCGACAAGGTCGTCGTCTACCACGCCTCCGCCAACCGCGACGAGACCGCCTTCCCCGACCCCGACCGCTTCGACATCACCCGCACCCCCAACGACCACGTCAGCTTCGGCTTCGGCCCCCACTTCTGCCTGGGCGCCCACCTCGCCCGCTGTCTCTTATACCCATCTCCGAGCCCACGAGACCCTAAGACAC
>NZ_VCKW01000234.1 GCF_005889715.1 Actinomadura soli | reverse complement strand
TCTTTTTTGCTTAATTCTTAATATCCTTAATCACTTTTTTACTTATTTTTTTTTCAGGTGTGTATAAGAGACAGGGATTGGGCCGTGGGGGTGCAGGACAATGGGCTCGCGGGCGCTTGAGGGCTGTTCCAAGGTGTGGGGCCTTGTGATGCGGTCGGATCCAGGGGTAGCCGCGGGTCGGGGCTTCTCAGCAGCTACGGAGTATGTGCTTTGGACGGTTCACGGAAATCTAGGCAGATCCCCGGTAGCGAGAACGATCTGGGGCCTGGGGGGTTGGCGGACGTGCTGGCGGACGTCGCGGCCGAGCGGGAGGCCCAGGATCGGATGTGGGGTGTCCAGGAGTTCCCGGATGGGAGTGGGCCGGAGTTCATCGAAAGCGCGGAGCAGGCCAAACGGGAATGCGCGGCGGCCTGGACGCGCGGAGAACTGACGTGGCGGCACATTCTGACTGAGGAATTCTTCGAGGCGCTTGCCGAATCGGAGCCCCGCGCTCTCCGGACGGAGCTCGTCCAGACGGCGGCGGTCGCGGTGAAGTGGGTCCAGTCGTTGGACCGGCGTCATGGCACGACGGCGCATCGCACCAAGGACGGCGCCGGACACGCCGAGAAGCTGGTCCGGGATCGCATACCCGAGATCATCCAGGAGGACGGGCGGCTGCCGGAGACCCGCGTCGCCGGTCCTGACGAGCATGCGGCTCTGCTGCGCGCGAAGCTCTACGAGGAGGCCGGTGAGTACGTCGCGAGCGGAGACCCCGGCGAGCTCTCCGATCTCCTGGAGGTCGTCCACGCCCTGGCGGCACTTCACGGACTCACTCCGGGCGAGTTGGAGGAACAGCGTTCCGCCAAGGCAGCGATGCGTGGAGGTTTCTCGAAACGCATCGTTCTGCGCATGGAGAGGTGACTCTTGCCCGGGCCTGGCTGGGGTCAGGGCCAGACCTGGCGGAGGGTCCATTGGGTCGTCGTGGTTCGGGGTGCGAGCACTTCGGCGATCGCCAGGCCGTTTGGGGTGGTGATCTGGAGGCGGTAGTACCTTGCTTCTCCGGGTGCCTGCCACTCCTCAAGGACGCGGCGCACCTGGTAGCAGCCGTGCGGGCCGGTGATCTGGGACGGTCGGCCCGTGGGCGTCGTCTCCGCGGAGACAGGTTCGTCGATCAGCACAAGACGCCACCCTAACCCGAACAACTGTTCGAAAAGAAGGCGGCGCGCCGTCAGGAGTTGGGCGACGGACGACGAAAGCAGGCCAGGAAGCGTGTCATGAGGTCGGCGTCGCCCTCGAGGCGGAGTTCACCGGCGCGTACGGCCTCCGCAGGTGGACGTCCGCCGAACGCCAGGCTCCTGAACGTGCCGACATCGGTGGCGAGCGTGGCGTCGGCGTGGAGCGGCGGTTCCGCGCGAGCGACGTGGAGGCGTCCGGATTGGATGTCTGCGGCGAAGAGGTCGTCGTCCAGGTGGAGGACCAGGCGGGCGGTCATGCCCGAGGCGGCGGTCGGGTCGAAGGTTGTCCTGAGCGCGAACATCATCGCCGCCACGCTGAGTTCGGCCGTGGACGACACGTCGAGAGGGGTGCGACTCCCCCATCTCGCCAGGGCGATAAGGACAGGTTCGAGGTCCTGGCCCCGACGGGTCAGCTCGTACACGCGGGCGCTGGTGGGCGGCCCCAGCGTCCGATGCCGGACGATGTCGGCCAGTTCGAGGTCGCGCAACCGCTGCGACAGGACGTTCTGGCTCATCCCGGCCAGCCCTCGATGCAACGCGCCGAATCGCTTCGGTCCGAAGAGCAGTTCGCGGACGACCAGCAGGGCCCACCGCTCTCCCACCACGTCGAGTGCCCGCGCGATACCGCACGGATCGTCGTACGTCCTGCGTCCCGCCATCCTCGAATAATAGGGGAAGCTCCTAGATTAGGAGTAGGTGCTGTGGAATTGTGGGTGGCGATCGGTAGCGTCATCCCATCGAGGACGACCCCACGGGACGGAGACCCATGGCGACCTACACGCTCATCCCCGGTGCGGGCGGGCAGGCGTGGTACTGGCATCGGCTCGTCCCGGAACTGCGGGCGAGGGGCCACGACGTCGTCGCCGTCGATCTTCCGGCCGGTGATGATTCGGCCGGGCTACGCGAGTACACCGACACCGTGGTGGAGGCGATCGGCGGTCGCGCGGACGTGGTCCTGGTGGCGCAGTCCATGGGCGGCCTCACCGCCCCGCTCGTCTGCGAACGCGTTCCGGTGGACTTGCTGGTCATGCTCAACGCCATGGTTCCGTCCCCCGGCGAGACGGGCGGCGCCTGGTGGGACAACACGGGCCAGTCGAAGGCGATGGCCGACTACGCGGCGCGGGAGGGGCGCACCCTGTCCGCGGAGTTCGACGCCAAGGAGATCTTCTTCCACGACGTCCCGCCGGACGTGACGGCGGAGGCGTTCACCCGGGGTGAGCCGGCGCAGTCGGCGACACCGTTCACGGAACCGTGGCCGCTTCACCGATGGCCTAGCACGCCGACCGTGTTCCTGCAGGGACGGGACGACCGGCTGTTCCCGCTCGAATTCCAGCGCCGTGTGGTGAGCGAGCGGCTGGGCATTCCGGTTGACGACATGCCCGGCGGGCACACGGTGGCGCTCAGCAGACCGCGCGAACTCGCCGAACGCCTTGAGGAATACCGCATCCGCTTGTAGGTCAGCTGGGTTTCGCGCGGCGGCGGTGGGCCTTCTGGCGGCAGGACGCGCTGCAGAAGCGGGCGGGACGGCCGGTGGCGGCGGGCGTGAACGAGGTCGCGCAAAGCTCGCAGCTCGTTTCGTTACGGGACGTTGTTTCGTTACGTTTCGTTGCGGGGCGCAGAGCGTCGCAGGCCAGGGACGCCATACGTCCCGGGGGGCCTTCGCGGCGGTGGAGGCGTTCCATCAACATGGCCCCGACCAGGAGAGTCCGGACGTCCCGGACGCTCACGTCTGGGCGCACCGCCCCGGCGGCCTGGGCTCGACGGAGAAGGACGTCCAGAGCTGCGGTGAACTCCGCGTCCTTGCCGGACTCGTCGAACGTGCCCATGTCCATCGCCAGCGCGTCGCAGAGGCCGTGGTTGAACATCGCACGCTCGATGACCCAGATGAGGAAGCCGTAGAAGGCCTCCGCCGGGTCGTCGTCCGCGGCGACGAGGGCGCGGGCCTCGTCGATGATGCGGTCGACCCGGTCGGTGACGACGGCTTTGAAAAGGGCCTCTTTGGTGGCGAAGTTGCGGTAGACCGTCCCGGCGCCGACACCGGCGCGGCGGGCGATCTCGTCCAGCGGGACGAGGCGGCCGTCCGCGGCGAACGCCTCGAACGCCGCCTGGAGGATGCGGTCGCGGTTCCGGCGGGCGTCGGCGCGCTGCGGCTGGCCGTTCACGGCGTTCTCCTCCCAGGTTGACAAGCGGGGCGCCCGTTCCGCTACGGTCGCTGTAAGCGGGTTGGACGTTCCGATTATAGGAGAACCGATGACGGCGATGGACGATGCGAGAAAGCGGCTGGGGCGGATCGGTGTCGGGTTCATGACGCCCATCGCGCCCGCCGAGGAATGGCGGCGCGCGGCGCGGCGGGTCGAGGACGCGGGCTACGGGTCGATCTGGGTGAACGAGAGCATCGGAGGCCGCGAGGTGTTCACGCAACTGAGCGTGATGCTCGCCGCGACCGAGCGGGTGTTGCTGGGGTCGGCGGTCGCGAACCTGTGGGCGCGGCACCCGGCCACCATGCAGGGGGCCGCGTCCGTGCTGGCCGACGCCTATCCGGGGCGCCTCGCGCTCGGGGTCGGCGTCAGCATGGGCGCCCTCGTCGAGCAGAGCGGGCAGACGTGGACGAGCCCGCTGACCCGGATGCGCCAGTACCTGGACGACATGGACGCGGCGGTCGCGGCCGCACCGGTGCCCGAAATGCCGTTCCCCCGGCTGGTGGCGGCGTTGGGCCCGAAGATGCAGGGCCTGGCGCGGGAGAAGGCGGACGGCGCGCTCCCGGCGGCCATGCCCGTCGAGCACACAAGGCTGGCCCGGGAACGGCTCGGCCCGGACAAGCTGCTCATCGTCATGCAGACCGCGATCCGGGAGACGGACCCGGAGAAGGCCCGCGCCATCGCGAGAGGGACGCAGATGCTGGAGCTTCCCGGTTCGCCGTACGTCCGCTCGCTCAAGAGCCTCGGCTACGACGAAGCGGCCCTCGCCGGAGGCGGGTCGGACGAGGTCATCGACGCCTGCTTCCCCTGGGGCGACGAAGACACCATCAGAGAAAGGATCCAGGACCACCTGGACGCGGGCGCCGACCACGTGTGCGTCACCGTGTTCACCCCGGACCTGGCGTCGTCCGCCGACGAGTACGAGCGACTCGCCCCCGCCCTCCTCTAGTCCGCGCTGTCACACAAGGCGGCCGAGAGAAATGTTGGGACTGTGGCATTGCGGGTCAGCGGGGGCGGACCAGGCCGGATTCGTAGGCGGCGATCACCAGTTGGGCGCGGTCGCGGGCCTGGAGCTTGGCCAGGAGGTGCCCGATGTGGGTCTTGACGGTGGCGGGGCTGAGGTGGAGGTGTTCGGCGAGTTCGGTGTTGGACAGGCCGCGGGCGATGAGGGCGAGGACCTCTCGTTCGCGGTCGGTGACGCCGTCCAGGCCGGGCGGCGACGGCTGGACGGGGCCGGGCCGCCGGACGAACTCGGCGATCAGCCGCCGGGTCACCGAGGGGGCGAGCAGCGACTCGCCCGCGGCGACGACGCGGACGGCCGAGAGGAGGTCGGCGGGCGGGGTGTCCTTGAGCAGGAAGCCGCTGGCCCCGGCTCGCAGCGCCGAGTAGACGTAGGAGTCCAGGTCGAAGGTCGTGAGGATCAGGACGCGGACGCCCGGGAGGTCGGCGCAGATCCGCCTGGTCGCCTCGATCCCGTCCATCTCGGGCATCCGGACGTCCATGAGGACGAGGTCCGGGCGCTCCCGTTCGGCCAGTTCGACGGCCTCCGCGCCGGTGCCGGCCTCGCCGACGGTGCGGAGGCCGGGAGCGGTGTCGAGGAGGACGCGGAAGCTGCCCCGCACCAGGGCCTGGTCGTCGGCGACGAGGACGCGCAGTTCCAAGGGGCTCCTAGGGCTCGTACGGGAAGGCGGCGGACACGGCGAAGCCGCCTTCGGGGCGGGGTCCGGCGGTGAAGTGCCCGCCGTACATGGTGACGCGTTCGCGCATGCCGATGAGTCCGTGGCCGTCCCCGCCCGGGAGGACGCGCACGCCGGGGCCGTCGTCGGTGACGTCGATGCGGACGCGGTGCCCGGCGGCCTCGACGCGGACGCGGCAGCGGGCCGGGGCGGCGTGCTTGACCACGTTGGTGACGGCCTCCTGGACGATGCGGTAGGCCGAGAGCGCGACGCCCTCGGGGAGGTCGACGGCGTCCACGTGCAGGTCGACGTGGACGCCGGCCATCGCGGCGCGCTCGGCGAGGCCCGCCAGGTCCGCGAGGCCCGGGGACGGGGCGAGGTCGGGGCCGTCGTCACCGGACGCGGGCTCGCTGCGGAGTACGCCGAGGAGGTGCCGCATCTCGGCGAGGGAGCCGCGGCTGGTGGTCTCGATGACGCGGAGCGCGTCGACGGCCTCCTGCGGCCGGGCGTCGGCGACGTGGACGGCGACGCCCGCCTTGACGGCGATCAGGCTCATGCTGTGCGCGACGACGTCGTGGAGTTCGCGGGCGATGCGGAGCCGTTCGTCCGACACGGCCTGGTCGGCGAGCTGCCGGGCGGAGTGCGCGGCATGCGCGCGGCGTTCGCGGACGCCGCGGCCGAGGGACCAGGACGCGCCGAGGAGAGCGACGCCGAGGAGCCCCTTGCCGATGACCTCGGCCTGCCAGTTCGAGGGCCCGAGCGTCGCGCTGCCGAGGATGAGGAGGGCGCTGACCGTGCCGATCAGCGGCGTCGGGATCCAGCGCCGGCGGCGGCGCGTGAGCGCGACCGGGTAGAGGGCGAACGCGGCGGCGGCGAAGAAGTCCCAGGGCAGGCCGAGCAGCAGCGTCGCGACCGACACGGTCAGGACGGCGGCGAAGACGGGGACGGGCCACAGCCGCCGCGCGGCGAGCGGCAGCCCGGTCGCGGCGGCGAACGGGACCGCGAGGAGCACGGAGACGTCGGTGTCCCCGGCGAGCACCAGCAGCGCGAGGGTGTACACGACACCCGCTGCGGCGTCCAGGCCGATGAGGCCGCGCCTGCCGAGCCGCCGGAGGAAGGGGGCGCGCAGCTCGGATTCGTCCACGTCACGACGGTATCCGGACGGTCGGGGCGGGCGCGTCCTACCGGGGTCTGAGGCGGCGGGACGGTCTCGGAGCACGGTCCGACGCGCGATTCCCGACCGCGTTCCGATGTGCGGCGGGCCGTCGCGTACGACCGTCGACCGCATGATCGAAGTACGCGAGCTGACCAAGCGCTACGGCGCGACGACGGCGGTGGACCGGCTGTCGTTCACGGTCCGGCCGGGCACGGTGACGGGGTTCCTCGGCCCGAACGGCGCGGGCAAGACGACGAGTATGCGGATCCTGCTGGGCCTGGACGCGGCGACGTCCGGTGAGGCGCTGGTGAACGGTGGTGGGTACGCGGCGCTGCGGCGTCCGATGCGGGAGGTGGGCGCGCTGCTGGACGCGGGCGCCGTGCACGGCGGGCGGCGCGCGTTCGACCATCTCGGGTGGCTGGCGCGCAGCAACGGCATCGGGGCCCGGCGGGTGGCGGAGGTCCTGGAGCAGGTGGGCCTGGCGGGGGTGGCGCGGAAGCGGGTCGGCGGGTTCTCGCTCGGCATGCGGCAGCGGCTCGGGATCGCGGCGGCGCTCCTCGGCGATCCGGGGGTGCTGATGTTCGACGAGCCGGTGAACGGCCTGGACCCGGACGGCGTCCGCTGGATCCGGGAGCTGATGCGCTCGCTGGCCGCCGACGGGCGGACCGTGCTGGTCTCCAGCCATCTGATGACCGAGATGGAGCTGACCGCCGACCGGCTGATCATCATCGGGCGGGGACGGCTGATCGCCGACACCTCGGTGCGGGAGCTGGCGGACCGGTTCCGGCGCGGGGTGCTCGTCCGCACGCCCCGTCCGGCGGCCCTGACCGCGGTGCTCGCGGCGGCGGGGGGCTCTGTGGAGTCGATGCCGGGCGGCGCGCTCACGGTCACCGGGATGGACGTCGCCGTGATCGGTGACCGGGCCGCCGCGCGGGGCATCCCGCTGTACGAGGTGACACCGCACAGCGCCTCGCTGGAGGAGGCGTACATGGAACTGACGGCCGGCAGCACCGAGTTCGGGGCGGTGGCGTCGTGATGGACGCGGTGGCGGCGGAGTGGTGGAAGCTGCGGTCCGTCCGCTCGACGTACTGGACGCTGTCGGCCGCGGCCGCGGTCTTCGTGTTCGTCCTGCTGCTGGCCTTCCAGATGGCGCACATATGGGACGGTCTGTCCGTCGAACGCCGCGCCGATTTCACGCTGCGTCCCCTCCAGGAACTCGGCGGCTGGGCGGCGGCGCTCTGCCTGGCCGTGCTCGGCGTGCTGTCCGTCACGTCCGAATACCGGAGCGGCATGATCCGCACGACCCTCACCGTGGTGCCGCGGCGCGGCCGGGTCCTCGCCGCCAAGGCCGCGGTGGTCGGGACCGTCGCCTTGGTCGCGGGCGAGGCCGTGTCGATCGGCTCGTTCCTCGGGACGCGGCTCGTGGTCGGCGACCGGCCGTTCCCCGACCAGGGCGCGTCCATCGCGCACGACCTGCCCGACTTCGCCATCGTGGGGGCGTCCGTGGCGGTGTTCGCGCTGCTCGGGATGTCGCTGGGCGTGCTGCTGCGCTCGACGGCGGGGGCGCTCGTGTCGGTGGTCTTCCTGTGGCACGTCCTGCCGCTGCTCGTCTTCCAGCTGCCGGAACCGTGGAACGAGCGGGTCGGCTCGGTGATGCCCGGTGCGCTGCCCGGCCAGATCGCCGGGCGCAGCGCGGACAGCTCCATCTACGGCGACCTGCTGCCCCCGGGCGCGGCGGCGGCCGTGATGCTGGCCTACGCGCTCGTCCCGCTCATGCTCGCCGGTTTCGCCCTGTCGCGCCGCGACGCCTGAGCCCGGCGACGACCGGCCGCGGCGCAGGTGGACGGCGGCGTCCCCGGGGCGGGGCGCCGCCGTCAGGGGTTCGGGGCGGGCGCGGTCAGCGCGCCCGCAGGGAGGACGCCCGGACCGCCAGGCGTTCGCGGAGCAGGTCGATGGCCTCGACGATGCGCGGCGCGGCGGCCTGGGCGCGGACGCGGCGTCCGTCCAGGTCGACGACCGCCTGGGCCAGCGCCGGGCGCGGCAGCGACGGGTCGGCCACGACACTCAGCGTGACCTGCACGGACGAGACGCCCCGCGCGGAGCCCAGCGCCCGCCAGACGGCCCGTTCCGCGGCCGCGCGCTCATGCGCCGTGACATCGCCCGAGGTCAGGAAGCGGATCTCCGGCTTTTCACGAATAATGTTCATGATTCCCCCAGTCGCGCGGCGACGCCCGCCTCCGCGGTGCGGCGACGCGGTCGGAGCGGCGATGTCGATCGCCACTCTGAATAGTGAACGCCCCGTCCGTCCCAGAACTCACCCGCGCCGGACGAGAGCTTCATCACCCGCCCGCCGCTCAGGTCCCGGCGCGGCCGCCGCGCTGAGATGATCTGCGCGACGGCGGGGTCCCCGAATATTCACCGGAATGCGGAGCGTCCTTCATTCAGCCGTCATACGGAGCGGAAGGCGAAAATGGCCGAATCCCCGGATTGGCCGCCGGCACCGGCGGCGGACACCGGCCAATTCGTGCACCAACGGCGACCCTCCGCCAGGAAATGACCGGCGGCCGCCGAGGCCGCCGGCGTACGCCACGTTCCGCAGCCGACCGGCCACTGACAGCACTGGTCACAGGCCGTGTCCGCCGGTCGGAGCCCTGGACGGCGGGCGGCGGCCTTACGCCTCTGACGCCCTATTCGTACTTCCCAAAAAGGCGGTCCCATCCTCTAACATGGGGCCGGTGCCGTTGAGTGCTCCGAAGTAGACCGTCGACTGGCTGGTGACCCCTTGGCCCAGGATTCAGCTGCCTCCACACCTCCGTCCGAAGGTGACCCGGCCGGACGGCTGCTCGATTATCCCCGCCGCGGCGGGCCGACCGTGCTGCGCATTCTGCTCGGCGCTCAGCTCCGCCGGATGCGCGAGGCGCGCGGAATCTCCACCGAGCAGGCGGGCTATGAGATCCGCGGTTCGCATTCCAAGATCAGCCGGATGGAGCTCGGCCGCGTCGGCTTCAAGGAGCGCGACGTCTCCGATCTGCTCACCCTCTACGGCGTCTCCGACCCCGCCGAGCGCGAGCCGCTGCTGGAGCTGGCGAAGGAGGCCAACACCCCCGGCTGGTGGCACCGGTACGGCGACGTCCTCGCGAGCTGGTTCGAGGTGTACCTCGGCCTGGAGGAGGCGGCCTCCCTGCTGCGCGCCTACGAGCTGCAGTTCGTCCCCGGCCTGCTGCAGACCGAGGACTACGCCCGCGCCGTCGTCCGGCTGGGCTTCTCCGACGCCGCCGACGACGAGGTCGAACGGCGCGTGCAGCTCCGCACGATCCGGCAGGAGCGGTTCACGTCGCCGGGCGCGCCGACGCTGTGGGCCGTCGTGGACGAGGCGGTCGTCCGCCGCCCGCTCGGCGGGCGCGAGGTGATGCGGCAGCAGATCAAGCATCTGATCGAGATGTCGGAACTGCCCAACGTGACGCTGCAGATCGTCCCGTTCGGCGCCGGCGGCCACGCCGCCGCGGGAGGCCCGTTCACGATCCTGCGGTTCGCCGAGCCCGGCCTGTCCGACGTCGTCTACCTGGAGCAGCTCACCAGCGCGCTCTACCTCGACAAGCCGACGGACGTCGACACCTACATGCGGGCCATGAACAACCTCTGCATCACCGCGGCCCGTCCCGACATGACCGCCGACTATCTCGCGAGCATCCTCAACGAATACTGACCCGCTTCACGTCCTGCCTGGCCCCAGGGCTACGTGGCAGGTGGGTCGAGGACGGCTTCGTCGCGGCCGCGGCTTCCGCCGCGGAACTCCGCGACGACCTCGCCGCCGGGAACGCGGCGGACCGTGACATCGTAGATTCCGCTGCGGCCATAGAGGGTGCGTTCTAGCGCGGTCGCCTCCAGGACGTCCCCGGCCCGGGCCGGCGCGACGAACACGACGTCCGCGGACGCCGCGACCGTCACCACGTCATGGCTATTGCAGGCGTAGGCAAAAGCTGAGTCGGCCAGCAGGAAGACGTAGCCGCCGTGGGCGATCCCGTGACCGTTCACCATCGTGTCGCCGACCGTCATACGCAGCCGCGCCCGTCCGGGTGCGATCTCGGTGATCTGCATGGCGAGGTCCTGCGCCACCTTGTCCCGTGCGTACATCGTCTCGGCGCATCGCCGCGCCACCTCAGCCTCGTCCATCAGGAAAGGGTAAGAGAGGCTGGAATCGGAGCGGCGGTCCGGGGAAGGTGATCTAGAGTTCGGCGGTCACGAGGAGGGCCTTGCCACGGCACGACCCGCACCGACCCGCCGAAGCCGACGCTAGGAGAAGCCATGCTGTACGGGAAAGAGCACGTCGCGCGGTACCGGGAGACGGACGGCGAGGAGGGACACGACTGGAACGGCACCGTCACGCTGCTGCTCACCACCACCGGGCGCCGCAGCGGGCAAGAGCGCACGACGCCGCTGATCTACCAGCTCGCCGGGGACGACCACATCGTCGTGGCGTCCAAGGGCGGCGCCGACGACCATCCGCTCTGGTACAAGAACATCCAGTCGAATCCAGAAGTGAAAGTCCAGGTGAAAGGCGACAAGTTCACCGCGCGGGCCAGGACCGCGACACCGGACGAGAAGCCCGCGCTGTGGAAGAAGATGACGGCCGTCTGGCCCGACTACGACGTCTACCAGACAAAGACGAACCGCGACATTCCGGTGGTCGTCCTCGAACGCGTCTGAGCCGGGCGGTTCGCCTTTCGCGGTCCGGGCGGGGCGTGTAGCGTCGTTGTAGAACATTCATTCGACCATCGTCCGTCCGACGCAGTCGAGGTGCCGGGGTGCCGACGTCACAGAGTGCTGACACCGAGCCGCCGCGACGGCTGCTGAAGCGCTGGGAGATCAACGTGCCCGGCGGCGACGCGCACCCGCACGACGGCGGGGGCGCGCACACCGGCACGGGGCCGCTCGACGGCGCGGGGCCGGGCCGCCGGTGCTGGCGGGTCGACACGGCGGACGGGGCGTTCTTCCTCAAGGAGTACACCGAGCCCGACCGCCACCGCCTGAGGTTCCGGCATTCGGTGACCGCCGCGCTGGACGAGGCGGGCCTGCCGGTCCTCGCGCCGGTACCGGCGCGCGGCGGCCGGACGCTGGTCACCGCCGCCGGGCGCGGCTACGTCCTGCATCCATGGGTCGGGGGCCGCGGGCGCGGCGGGCTGGAGCTCACGTTCGGCCAGTGCGAGGCCCTCGGCGAGCTGCTCGGACGGCTGCACACCGCACTCGACCGGCTCACGCCGCCCGTGCAGCAGAGCCTGCTGATCCCGACGCCGCGCGCCGCCGACGCGGCCGCCGCCGTCGAGGAGATGCTGCGGGACGTCCCCGGCGACGGCGACGGCACCGACTTCGACGCGCTGACCGGGCGCCGCCTGCGGGAGCGCCGCGGCCTGCTCGCCGCGTTCGCCGACCATCAGCCGCCGGAGATCGAGGTCACCACGGTCGGCCACCTGCACGGGTCGTTCCACGCCGGGCATCTGCGGTACGGCGGGTCGGGCAACGTCACGGCGGTCCTCGGGTGGGGCTCGCTGACGACCGGTCCCGTCGCCGGAGAGGTCGTGCGGGCGGCGGCGCGGCTGTTCGCGTGCGACGACGAGCGCGGGCTCGACCTCGACCGTGTCCAGGCGTTCGTGCGCGGCCACCGCTCGGCGTTCCCGCTGGACGCCGGGCAGATCCAGTCGGCGGTGCACCGGGAGTGGTGGGAGCGGCTCTGCGACGTGGCGCCGCTGCGGCACCGGTACCTGGGCGAGGACGGCGCGGCCGGGCGCGGTTCCGCCGCCCTCGTGTCCTGGTGGTCGGCGCAGCTCGACCGGACGCTGGACGCGTTCGCCGCCCCGTACACCGCCGCATACACGGACGCGCCCGGCGACAGCCCCGCGTTCGGCTAGCCGTCGCGCCGCCGCCTCCCTGGGCAGGGACGCGGCGTAGGGTAGAGATTCTAGATCGAACAGTCTAAAAGGAGTGGACGATGACGGCAGTGGCGATGCTCGGTACCGGGATCATGGGCGCGGCGATGGCCCGGAACCTGCTCAAGGGCGGCCACCGGGTCGCGGCGTGGAACCGCACCCGGTCGCGCGCCGAACCCCTCGCCGCCGACGGCGCGACCGTGGCCGGCTCCCCCGCCGAGGCCGTCTCCGGAGCCGACGTCATCATCACGATGCTGAACGACGGTGAGACGGCCCTGTCGGTGATGGAGCAGGCGTCGCCGGAGCTCCGGGCCGGGCAGGTCTGGGCGCAGATGGGCACGGTCGGCGTCGCGGACGTGCCGCGGCTCGCCGGGTTCGCCGCCGAGCACGGGCTCACGTTCGCCGACGCGCCCGTCCAGGGGACGAAGCAGCCCGCCGAACAGGGAAAGCTCGTCGTCCTCGCGGCCGGGCCCGAGGGCGCGCGGACCGTCCTCGACCCGCTGTTCGGCGCGATCGGGTCCAAGACGCACTGGCTGGACGAGGACGGCGCGAGCGGCGCGGGCACCCGGCTCAAGCTCGCCGCCGTGAGCTACGCGATCTCGCTGACGTCCGTGATCGCCGAGTCGGTCGCGCTGACGAAGGCCCTCGGGCTCGACCCGTCCCTGCTCGGCGACGTCCTCACCGGCGGCCCGCTCGACAGCGTCTACCTGCAGGTGAAGATGAAGGCGATGCTCGCGGACGATTTCGACCCGAGCTTCGCCGTCCGCAACGCGGAGAAGAACACCCGGCTGATCCACGAGGCCGCCGAGTCCGCGGGCATCCGGGTCGACGTCAACGACGCGTCCGGGGCGCGGTTCCGCCGTGTCATCGAGCAGGGGCACGGCGACGAGGACATGGCCGCCACGTACCGGGCGAGCTTCCCGGGCTGATCCGTCCGCCACGGGACGGGAAGGCGGCGGAGGGGCGTGGCGGTGCGGGGAG
>NZ_VCKW01000233.1 GCF_005889715.1 Actinomadura soli | reverse complement strand
GGATGAGCGGAAGCAGCAGCCCCGCCCCCTCCCGGGTCGACTCCGCGGCCGGCTCGGGGGCCGGGGGCGGCGGCGGCGTCTCCAGCGGCCCGTTGGACGTCTTGTTGATCGCGTGCGCGGCGATGAGCGTCCGGACGGCGTCGACCGTCCCGCGGCAGGTGGGCGA
This sequence comes from Actinomadura soli, assembly GCF_005889715.1. GTDB lineage: Bacteria > Actinomycetota > Actinomycetes > Streptosporangiales > Streptosporangiaceae > Spirillospora > Spirillospora soli. The sequence goes on along the minus strand of NZ_VCKW01000233.1, from coordinate 13,090 downwards.
CCCGGTCGGCCGGCCGGGGCGTGCCGGGGACCCAAGGATCAGGGCGCGCCGCACCTCGGCGGGGCTCAGCCTCGGGTACCGGGACCGGACGAGCGCGGCGACGCCGGCGACCATCGCCGACGAGGCGCTCGTGCCCGTCCCGACGACGTAGCCGTTGCGCGCGTCGGCGCTGACGATGTCGACGCCGGGCGCGCAGACGGCGGCGTGGGAGCGCCGGTTGCTGTCCTTCCAGAGGCGCAGCTCGCGGTCGAGCGCGCCGACCGCGATCACTCCCGGGTAGGCGGCGGGGAAGTTCTTGCGGTTCGCGCCGGAGCCGTCGTTGCCCGCCGACGCGATCAGGATGACGCCCTTGCCCAGCGCGTACTTGATCGCGCTCTCCTGCGACGCGGTGCCGTCGTAGAACTGCCGGCCGCCGCCGAGGGACATGTTGATGATGTTCGCGCCGTTGTCGACCGCGTACCGGATGCCCTGGGCGACGGCGTCGCGTTCGGCGCCGCCCGCCTGCTGCTCGCCGTCGCCGCGCAGCGGGTCGTCGTTCTCCAGCGTGACGCGGACGGACAGCACGCGGCTCTGCGGCGCGACGCCCATCATCCCCTGCGACAGCCCCGGCCCGTGGCCGTGGCCGGAGATGATGCTCGCCATCGACGTCCCGTGCAGCCCCCAGTAGCGGGTGCCGGGACGCCGCACGCCGCCGGTGAGGTCGGGCCCGTTGACGACCTGTCCGGTGAGGTCGGGATGGCGCTGGTCGACGCCGGTGTCGAGGACGGCGATGGTGACGCCGCGTCCCTTGGAGAACTTCCATGCCTTCGCGGCGCGCAGCACCTCCAGGTGCCATTCGCGGGCGCGGATCTGGTCGGCCGCCGCGCCCAAGGGCGCTCCGGCGGAGGCGCCACTGACCGTCCGCTGCGCCGCGAGCCCGCCCGGGGCCGCCGGCTGCGCGGCGAACCCGCCTGGGGCGGTCGCCACCGGCACGGCCACCGCGGCGACGAGCGCCAGCACGGAGAGGGCCGAGGTCGTCCGGGCGCCGAGCCGGTGCGGTGACACGGCCGGCCGGGCACCCGCCGGACGGTGTCGACCGGCTTCGGACACGCCGCCGCACCTCCCCTCCCGGCATTTTGCCGCGCTCCACGGCGGGTTGACATTGTGCCACGCGAAACCCGTCCCGGCCGGGGCACTCGGCACATTAGGGAACGGTCCCGGACAGCACGCTTCTCACGCTCCGTCACACCACGACGTCAGGGCGCGCCCGCCCCGGTGAGCGCCCGCACGGAAAGATCGTCGTAGCGTTCGCGGTCGGCCTTCTCGCGTCCGAGCAGGGTTCCGGCGACCGCGCACGCGAACCCGACCGGGATCGCGACGATGCCCGGGTTCTCCAGCGGGAACAGGTGGAAGTCGATGGTCGCGGGGAACAGCGACAGGCTCTCGCCCGTCGCGGGGTCGGTCTTCCCCGACACGACGGGCGAGAAGAGCACCAGCACCAGCGAGCTGCTCAGCCCGCCGTAGATGCCGGCGACGACGCCCGCGGAGTTGAACCGGCGCCAGAACAGCGACAGCAGGATGGCCGGGAGGTTGGCGGCGGCGGCCATCGAGAACGCCAGCGCGACCAGGAACGCCACGTTCAGGTTCCGCGCGACGACCGCGAGGACGATGGCCAGCGCGCCGACGAGGAACGCCGCGAACCGCGCGACCGCCACCTCCTGCGACTCGCGCGGGCGGCCGAGCATCAGCACCTGCCCGAAGTAGTCGTGGGCCAGCGATGTGGACGACGCCAGCACGAGCCCCGACACGACGGCGAGGATCGTCGCGAACGCCACCGCGCCGACGAACGCGAGCAGGATGTCGCCGCCGATGTGGCCGCCGAGCTGCTCCCCGGCGGCGTGCGCGAGCTGCGGGACGGCGGTGTTGCCGGACGGGTCCTGCGCGACGATCTCGTCCCGTCCGACCAGGGCGGCCGCGCCGAAGCCCAGCAGCGGCGTCATCAGGTAGAAGACGCCGACGAGCCCGATCGACCACGACACCGACCGGCGGGCGGCCGGCCCGTCCGGGACGGTGAAGAACCGGTTGACGATGTGCGGCAGGCCCGCCGCGCCGAGCACCAGCGCGAGCGCGAGGCTGATGAAGTCGAGCTTGTTGACGATCGTCTGGTAGGCGTCGCCGGGGACGTCCTGCCCGTAGCGGAGGCCGGGGCGCAGGAACGCCTCGTCCTTGCCGCTCGCGTCCGCCGCCGATCCGAGCACGGCGCTGACGTCGAACCCGAACCTGCCGAGCACCAGCGCGGTCAGCACGACGGCGCCGGCGGTCAGCAGCGCCGACTTGATGATCTGCACCCACGTGGTGCCCTTCATCCCGCCGTAGGCCACATAGAAGATCATCAGCGTTCCCACGACGACGATCGTGACCGTCTCGGCGGCGTCCGCGGACATGCCGAGGAACCGTTCGCCCCGGTGGATGCCGAGCAGCAGCGACACCAGCGCCCCCGCCCCGACCATCTGCGCCAGCAGGTAGAACACCGAGACGGTGACGGTGGACACGGCCGCCGCCCGCCGCACCGGCGCCTGCCGCCGCACCCGCCGCGACAGGACGTCCCCCATCGTGAACCGGCCCGCGTTGCGCATCAGCTCGGCGAGCAGCAGTGCGAGGAGCCACGCCACCAGGAACCCGATCGAGTACAGGAACCCGTCATATCCGGACAGGGCGATGATCCCGGCGATGCCGAGGAACGACGCCGCCGACATGTAGTCGCCCGCGAGCGCGATCCCGTTCTGCGGGCCGGAGAACGTCCGTCCGCCGGCGTAGAAGTCGTCGGCGCCCCGCGTGTTGGCCCGCGCCCAGACCGTGATCCCCAAGGTGGTCACGATGAACGCGAGGAACAGCCCGAACACCAGCGCGGACCCCGTCACCGCAGCTCACCGGCCAGCGGATCGAGGCGCCGCCGCGCGTACGCGACGTACACGCCCGCCAGGACGAACGTCGAGACGAACTGCAGCGCGCCGAGCAGCAGCGCGACGTTGACGTGCCCCGCCACGGGCCGCGCCATGAACTCCCGGGCGAACGCGGCCAACCCGACGTACGCGAAATACCACCCGAGGAACACCACTCCGACGACAGCCGCGACCCGCCGGTATCTCCTCCTGAGCAACCGGAAAGCCTCATAGCCCGCGATCGGCGCGTACTGCCCCGGAGGAGCCCCCCGCTCGCTCCGTTCGCCCTGCTCGTCCCGCTCGTCCCGCTCGTCCCGCTCGCTTCCCGAGACCTTCGAGTCCCCCACCATCTGGCCTCCCCTAGACCCGACGTGACTCTCTGCAATTTTCCGATCGCTCTATGAGATCAAATCTTCACTCGCCCCAACCCCCATTTGCCGAGATGCATACCTCGGGCACCTCACCCCGGGTCCGTGCCGACCGCCTGGAGCACCTGCCGATGGAACCGGTCGACGGCGACGTCCACGCTGCGGACGAATCCCGTCTCGTCCGTCCCCCGCTTGGCGCCCATGCCGGTCGGCAGCGCGTCAGCCGGAACGACGTGACCTCCTCGCCGCCGCCCGGGACGAGCAGGCCGGGCTCGCTCCGCAGGTTCTTGAGCAGGTCGCACGGGCCCTCGGCACGTCCGTCCGTCAGCGCCTCGACGCGCAGTTCCTGCGGCGCTTCCGCCAACCGCCGCAGCAGCGACTGCACCCGCGTGAGCGCGCGAGCCCGGACGGCCGCGGGGACTTCGGCCGTCGTCTCGATCTGCCCCGTCCTCAGGTCCGCCCCGACGCGCACCGGCCAGGGCTACGAGACGGGTCTCGCCGGACTCGCCGGCGACTTCGGCATCAGCGTTGAGGACGGTGACGAGGCCGAGGATGCCGACGAGGGCGGAGAAGCCGAGCGACACGACGGGAGCGAGGGCGGCGAGGGCGGCGACGGCCACGGGGGCGAGAGCCGTGGGAACCAACGGGACGACGGTCAGACCGCAGCCGGAGACGAACCGGACCCCCCGATCGCCCGGAACCTCCAGCCACCGCCCCTGCGGTACAGCTCACCGAAGACGAAGGCGGTCTCGGACGAGGCGTCGCCGATGTCGAACCCGAGCAGGGCCGCGCCCCCGCTGTCGAAGAGCGTCAGGCCGACGTCGTCCAGATCGCCGAACGTGGCCCCGGCGTATCGGCTGGCCGTCACGACCACCCGTTCGACCTCCGGCGGAAAGGCGCCGAGATCCACCAGGATGCGGTCCTCGCTGCCGGCGCCGGTCGGCGACTTCCCCAATAACTGGACCGAACCGTCGGGGGTGGACGGCTGGTTGTAGAAGGCGAAGTCCTTGTCGTCGCGGACCTTGCCGGACGCCCCGACCAGGAGCGCGGCCACGTCCGCCTCGCCGCTCCCGGACGGGTCCGACCACCGCAGCGCCACGGTGACCGGCCCCATCGCCTCGGTCAGGTCGGCCAGCCCGACATTGGCCCCCTTGAGCATCTGCTGCACGTGCCACTCCCCATGTTGACCGGACATGTCTCATGTCGGCTGACATGCGTGGTTGGCCACTGTGATCGCGAGATCACAGCCGGGAGCCGGCTGGGTCCGAGGATGTCACCGGAGCGCGCGCGTCACGTCGGTCGCCGCGGAAAATGGCGGACTCCGGCCACGGAGCGTCGAGCCCTGATCGCGGACAGTCCGGCAGGCCGACCGGCCGGGGCGCATAGCCGGGCCGGACGGCGTCCATGGGCGGGCCGGGCGGCGTGTATGGGGATGTTCGTGCTGGTCGGGCGCGGGCTTATGAGTTTTGGGTGAGGCCGATGATGTTGCCGTCCGGGTCCTTCAGGACGGCGATCCGCTTGCCGCCGCCGACGTTCTTGACGTCCTGGACGGTCTCCGCCCCGGCCTCCAGCAGCGCCGTCATCGTCCCTTCGATGTCGTCGACGTGGTGGTAGGCGGTCGGGCCGTGGCGGTGGCCGTTCGGGTCCAGGCCGATGTGCTGGTCGCCGAGGTCGTAGCCCACGTAGTACGCCGCGTCGGCGGTCGGCTCGACACCGAGCAGGCGGCCGTACAGGGTCTTGGCCTTCGCCAGGTCCTGGACGGGGTAGATGATCGTCTTGACGCCCTCGTTCATGATCGCTCCTTGGCGGGTGGTCGCATGGGCCTGCCTGTGACGCCGGGCGACGGTCGTGGGGCGGCAGGCGCCGGGCGGCGAGCGGCGGGCGTTGGGTGGCGGGCGTTGGGGTCAGCGGGGTGAGCGGCGTTGCTGTTTGCGGCGGGCCCTGAAGCTCGCGACCAGCGCGACGCCGAGCATGGCGAGGCCGACCTGGAAGACCAGCTCGATCCAGTCGATGCCCCTGGTCGTGGACACGCCGACCGACTGGGCGATGGCCGTCCCGGCGATGGCGGCCGCGATGCCGACGAGCACGGTCAGGATGAGGCCGATGGGCTGGCGGCCGGGCAGGAGCAGGCGCCCGAGGGCACCGATGATCGCGCCGATGACGATCGCGCTGATGATGCCTGTGATGTTCATGCCGTCCCTGTGCCCATTCAGGACGAGCAGTCACATCGTCGCAGGCCGCACCGCATCCGGGGCGGAACGGGCGGCCGTGGTCAGTCGGCCGCGGGGGCCTGGTCGCCGCCCATGGAGCGCAGGTCGCCGAACGTCAGGGCCGGGCCGCGGAGCGCATCCGGACGCCTGGCGGAGGCGGCGGTGCGCAGGCCGTCGATGATCAGGTCGAGATGCCGGTGCGCCAGTTGCTCGGCGAGGTCGCGGGACATCGGGCCGGGCAGCGGACGGGACAGCCGCACGAGCAGCATCCCGATGTCCGCGTGCGTGATGTCGTCGCGCAGGTCGCCGTCCTCCTGGGCCGTGGCGACGAGCCCCTGCATGACGGCGACGCCGCCGTCCCGGACGGCCGCGATCTCGGCGTCGTCGAACGGGATCTCGTTGAGCAGGACGGGGAAGACCGCGCCGATCCGGATGTCCAGGACGCGGTGCAGGTAGCGGACCAGGGCGGCGAACGCGGTCGGCTCCTCGTCCCGGGCCAGCCGGGCCTCGTCGGCCGTGCGCTGCAGGGCGTCCAGCGCGACGGCCCTGGTCAGCGCGTTGCGGTCGGGGAACCGCCGGTACAGCGTCGCGATGCCGGTGCCCGCGCGGCGGGAGATGTCCTCCAGCGGGGCGCCCGGGCCCTGCTCGACGAACACCTCGGCGGCGGCGGCGAGGATCCGGTTGCGGTTGTCGCGCGCGTCCGCGCGGAGCGGACGTTCGGCGGTGTTCGGCTGCTGCCCCATGGGCTCAGCGTAGCAATCATCCGGAGGCAGAACCTCCAATTGTATTTAGTCACAAATCTTGACTATCAAGAACTGTGACTATAGCGTCGCTTTCGGAACGCACGCCGCCCTCGCGGTCCGGCCACCGGAAAGATCTTGAATTAAGTGGAGACAGATCCTCCGGCTCAATGCTACGGTGCGAACAAGTGGAGAAAAAACCTCCGGAAGGAAGGACGAGATCATGAATGCCTCGACCGCGACCCGCACCGACGACCTCCTCGTCATCGAGGCCACGGGGACGGCGGACGTCCGAGCCGCGATCCTCACGGCGCGTGACCGCGGGATGCCGCTCACCGTCCAGGCCACGGGGCACGGCACCCTTGTCCCGCCGGACGAGGGGCTGCTGCTCAAGACGTCCCGCATGGCTCGCGTGCTGGTCGACCCGTCCCGCCGCGTGGCCCGCGTCGGCCCCGGCGCCCGCTGGAGCGACGTCATCGCCGCCGCCGCGCCGCTCGGGCTCGCGCCGCTGTCGGGGTCGCACGCGTCGGTCGGCGTCGCCGGATACACGCTCGGCGGCGGCGTCGGCTGGCTGTCGCGGCGCTACGGGTTCGCCGCCGACCACCTGCTGCGCGCCGGGGTCGTCACCGCCGACGGGCGCGCGCTGACCGCCGACGCCGACCACCACGCCGACCTGTTCTGGGCGCTGCGCGGCGGCAGCGGCAACTTCGGCGTGGTCACCTCGCTGGAGTTCCGGCTGCACCCGGTTTCCACGGTTTACGCGGGGACGGCCGTGTTTCCCGCCGACCGGGCCGGCGACGTGCTCACCCGCTTCCGGGACGAGGCCGACGCCCGCCCCGACGAGCTGAGCGTCTCCATCGCCGTCACGGACCACGCCGAGCATGGACGCGTCGTCATCGTCCGCGGCGTCCACGCGGGTGCGGCGGACGAGGGCGCCCGGACCCTGCGGTCACTGTGTCAGGCCGGCGGCCCGCCGCTGCACCACGAATTCCGGACGATGCCGTACGCCGAGACCGACTCCCTCGGCGGCACCCCGCCCCACCACTTTCACCTGTACGCCGACCTGCCCGACCCGCTGATCGCCGCGATCGCCGGCAGCGGCGCGTCCGGTATCGAGATCCGGCACTGGGGCGGCGCGATGGCGCGTCCCGCCGCGGACGCCGGGCCGGTCGGCCACCGCGACGTCCCCTTCTCGCTCACCATCGACGGCTCCGCCGAGGACGCCGCGCCGCTGGCCGAGTACGCGACCGGCGGGTCGTTCCTGAACTTCCTGCACGACACGTCCAGGACGGCCACCGCCTACACCCCGGAGAACTTCCGGCGCCTGCGCGAGGTGAAGCGGACCTACGACCCACAGAACGTTTTCCACCGCAACCACAACATCAAGCCCGCCTGAACCACCTGAACCGCCGGAGACCGCTTGAAATGCGAGGTAACCGAAATGACCGCCACTCTCCCGTCCACGGCTCCCGTCCAGCGGCTCGACCGGAAACTCGTCGCGATCGGCGCGGTGGTAGTGCTCGGCGCGATCATGTCGATCGTCGACGCGACCGCCGTCAACGTCGCCACCCGTACGCTCGCCGAGGACTTCGGCGCGTCCATCACGACCGTCCAATGGGTCCTGACCGGTTACATGCTGGGCCTGGCGGGCGTCATCCCGGTGACCGGCTGGGCCACCGAGCGGTTCGGCGCCCGGCGCGTCTGGATCGCCGCGCTGCTGCTGTTCCTCGCCGGCTCCCTGCTGGCGGGCGCCGCCTGGTCGATGCCCAGCCTGATCGCGTTCCGCGTCGTGCAGGGCATCGGCGGCGGAATGATCATCCCGGTGGCGCAGACGATCCTGGCGCAGGCCGCCGGGCCCGAGCGGATGGGCCGCGTGATGGGCTTCATCGGCATGCCGATGCTGCTCGGCTCCGTCGCCGGACCGGTCGCCGGCGGCCTGATCATCTCGACCGCCGGCTGGCGGTGGATCTTCTTCGCCAACCTCCCCCTCGGCGTGATCGCCATCGTCGCCGCGCTCCGCCTGCTGCCGCGCTCGCCCTCGCGCCCGACGCGCCTGGACGTCCGCGGCCTGCTCCTGCTCTGCACAGGCGTGACCGCGTTCGTCTACGGCACCACCGAGGCGGGACGTCCCGGCGCCCTGGACGCGCCCCGCACCTGGGCCATCCTCGGCGCGGCGGCCGTGCTGATCGGGCTGTACGTCCTGCACGCCCGCAACCGGCAGGCGCTGATCGACATCTCGCTGTTCCGCAACCGCGCCTTCACGGCCGCCGCGGTCACGAACGTCGTGGTCGCCGTCGCGCTGTTCGGCGTCCTGGTGCTGCTGCCGCTGTACTGGCAGATCGTCCGGGGTCACGGCCCGCTCGCCACCGGGCTGCTGCTCGTCCCGCAGGCGGCGGGCGCCGCGGTCGCCATGCCCCTGGCCGGACGGCTGACCGACCGGCTCGGCGCCGGGGTGGTCGTCCCCACCGGGATCGTCCTCGGCCTGCTGGGCACGGCCGCCTACACGCAGATCCACGCGGCCACGTCACCCGTCCTGCTGGCCGCCGCGCTGTTCGTGATCGGCCTCGGCCTGGGCGCGACGATCATGCCGTCGATGGCGGCCGCCTACCAGGCCCTGCCCGGCCCGCTGATCCCGCGCGCGACCAGCGCGATCAACACCCTTCAGCGGATGGGCGCGTCCGTGGGCACCACCGCCCTGGCGGTGATCCTGCAGCACGAGATCACCGTCCGGTCCCCGCGGCTCGCCGGGTCGGCGCTGGCCCCGCTGCCGGACGAGGCACGCCTCCAGGTGGCGCCCTTGCTGGCCACCGCGTTCAGCCACGCCTTCTGGATCGCGCTGGTCATCGGGGCGATCGCGATCGTTCCCGCGCTGCTGCTGCCCCGGAAGTGACCGTCACCCTCCGCCCGGGCCGCACGATGCGCGGCCCGGGCATGCAGGCGGCGGTCCGGGGTTCGCGATGCGCCGCGGCAATCCGGGCCGGGGCTCGCGATGTGCGGCCGTCTTCGGGGGCCGGGTGGGGAACTATCTGCGTGACACGCGCATCGGGACGGGCCCGGCCGGACGGTAGGTGACCTCCGCCCGTCCGGGAACGGTCATTCCCGGCGCCAGATCGAGCCGGTGCGTACGGCTGATCGTCGCGAGCATCAGCGTCGCCTCCAGCATCGCGAAACCGGCGCCGACGCAAATGCGCTTGCCGCCGCCGAACGGCAGATACGCATATCTGGGACGCTCCGACTCCCCCATGAACCGCTCTGGCTGAAAGCCCTCTGGATTGGGCCAGAATTCCGCGTTCCGATGCAGCAGATAGGGCGGGACCGCCAGCGTCGACCCGGCCGGAATGCGCACTCCCGCGACGTCGTCGTCTTCGACCGCATCGCGTTCGATGGTCCATGCCGGAGGATAGAGCCGCATGGCCTCGGAAAGGACGGCCCGCGTCCAGGGGAGGCGATCGACGTCGTCTGCCTGCGGGTCCCTTCCGCCGAGAACCTCGTCGACTTCCCCCTCCAGGCGCTCCCGTGCCGCCGGATAGCGGGAAAGCAGCACGAATGTCCACGCCATGGAGGCGGCCGTCGTCTCGTGCCCGGCCAGCAGGAGCGTCAGAACCTCGTCGCGCAACTCGTCCTCGGAAAGGCCGCCGCTCTCTTTCAGCAGATCCAGCAGTTCCCCTCCGGACCCTTTGACGACCGTTTCGACCATTCCATCGAGATGCGCGATGCCGTCCTTCAGCCACGGCATACGCGTGTAGAGCCCGCGCCGCGCCGCCACGCGCGGCAGGAACGTGCCGATCTTCGCGGCCCGCTGGAGCGCCTCCAGCGACCGCCCGGTCCTGGCGGCTTCGCCTGCGAGCTCGCTGCCGAACAGCGCGCGTCCGACCACGTCCAAGGTGAGCCGCCGCAACTGCTCCGCCGCGTCCAGCAGCACGCCGTCAGGCCACCGCTCGACGGCCCCGCGGGTGCTCTCCACCATCTGCGGCGCGTACGCGACGATGTGCCGCTGCGCGAACACCGGCTGCACGAGCCGCCGATGCCGCCGCCACGTCTCGCCCTCGCTCGTCAGGAGCCCGTCCCCAAGGAAGACCCGCAGCGGACGGTACGTGAAAGCCTTCACATAGTTGGCCTGGTTCGCCACCAGGACGTGCTCGGCATGCTCAGGCCGGGACAGCAGAAAGAACGACCGCCGCATGCCGAACGGCACCTGAACCGCGTCCCCGTATCGCCGGGCCAGCGCGCCGTATGTCCCGAGCGGATCCCGCGCCATCCGCCCCCACCACTGAGCCGCCTCAACCCCCGCCCTAGGCCCGGCAACGCTCCGCTGATACGTCAGCAACCTCATGCCCCCACCGTAAATCCCCACCCCATACGCGGGCGATGCCTGCCAAGGCTCTGCACTGGTAAGCCAGAGAGGGGATCGTGTGGGCAAGGCGCACGGCGTTGTCCGGGTCCGCCAAGGCCATCTCCTCGGCGACCTTCTTCTGGGCGTTGTTCCGGTTCGCCGGCCTCCGGATACTGCGGGCGAGACGTTCGGCATCGCCTGGATCAATTCTTGCCAGTGCTTGGGCGGCGTCCTCAAGCACCGGGTCCGGATGGCTATCGGTGCGGGCAATTTGTTCGGCTTCCGCCAGCAGATCCCGGGCCCGCTCCACGTCCACCGCGATCAATGCGCTCGCGACCTGCATCAACGCCCGAGCCTGCCACCACGCTCGGGGGACGGTGCGCGCAAGTCGCTCGGCTTCGATGAGCAACCCGCGCGCCCGCTCGGCATTGCTCGCGGCCAGCGCGCGAGCGATCAGTGTCAGCGCCTGCGCTCGGCGGAGGCGGTGGCCGATGGTGAAGGCGAGGCGTTCGGCATCGTCCGGCTCCGACTCGGCCAGCACTGTGACGACCTCCCGCAAGGCCCGTCCCTGCGCGTAAGGCTCGGCGATCGTACGGGCAAGGCGCTCGGCACCCCCTGGATCCAGCCGGGTCAACACCCCGGCGACCCACGCCAGCGCTCGTTCCGGCTCGTCCAAGGACCCCGAGCGGACCACGTCTTCGGCTTGCGCCAGCAGATCCCGGGCCCGGCCTGCGTCCACGCCGGCCAACGCCCCGGCGACCTCCGTCAGCGCGTGGACGCGGTAGGCCGGATCGGCAATGCCCCAGGCAACGCGTTCGGCGTCCTCAGGATCCAGGTCGGCCAGGACCCCGACCACTGCCACGAGCGCTCGGCATCCGAGCAGCACCAGATCGGTGCGCGGGACGATGCGTTCGGCCTCGGCGAGCAGCTCGCGCGCCCGACCAGGATCCACCTTGACCAGCGCACCGGCGACGTCGGTGAACGCCTTTGCCTGGTAGAGGGGATCGGGAATCGTGCGGGCCACGCGCTCGGCCTCGGCCGGGTCCAGCCCGCTCAGTGCCGTGACGATCTCCCTGAGCGCCCAGGCCCGGAAACCGTGCGGATTTCCGACCGCCGGAGTGGTGATGGTCTGGGCGAGGCGCTCGGTATCGGCGAGCAATTGCCGGGCCCGGCCCAGACCGTCCCACGTCTCCTCACTCATCCGGGTTGCTCTGGGCGTTTCGGAAAACCGGAGGCTTCCCCAGCTGAATGGGGCTTCCTGGCCCGCCCACAGCCGGTCCCTCCGGCCATAGATCAGTAAGGTCAGCCGGGGTGAGCGGGGCGCGGTATGCGGCCTGGAGCACCTTTCGTGAAACGTCGGCATCCGCCTCGGCGAGAGCCGCGAACCAATCGAACCCGGCCGGATAGGACCACATGTAACTCCGGTGCTGGACATCGGCTCCGCGATCGGCGAGGTAGCGGGCGACGCTCTTGTCCGTCCACCATGGAACGGCCGTCCTCACGTAATCGGCGCACTCACCGACGGGCGCGCCGTCGTTAAGGGCCCGATGCACCTCCGCGAGGATGAGCTGGCTGTAATGGGACAGCCGGACGCGGGCGATCAGCACCTTGTCCTCGGGCAGAAGGAAAAGCGGCCACGCCTGGGCGATGCCTTCGCACATGACCTGCAACGGCGCATGAATGCTGAACAGCCGAACCCAGGGGACGTCCTCGGCCTCCGCCTGCGCGGTGAAGCCGGCGCTCTGCAGACCGTGGCCGAGCACCTCGTGCAGCGCGAACTGCCGGGCGCCTGTCTGGGTGAATTCGACGTTGGGGAGGTTGAGGCGCAGGCGGACGTCCTGCCCGGCTCCGTCCAGCCAGTAGGCCCAGTAGGCGTCCACGTCGGCGGTCTCGATCGTCAGGCGGTAGGGCGCGGTGCTGCCGGTGGCCTCGCGGACGACGGGCTCCAACTCCTCGGTGGCCTGGCGGATCGCGTCGGGGGCCTCGCTGACGTCCAGGAGCCCCTCGGCCTCCCGCAACTCGGCGTTGGTGCGGGCACCCCATCCGATGCCGAGATCAGCACACGCGTCCCGCGCCTGCTCAGCCCGCTCCACCAGGTACTCGTCCGGCCACCCGGCCGTGCCGCACCCCTGGGTCGCCCGGACGTAGTCGTCGAGAGGACGGCGTTCTCCGATGAGCGCGCCGAGATAGGCCAGATCAGCGTCAAGCCGAACCGCCAGCGCCCCCGTCGCACCGGCGCGCAGCTCGGTGAACCGGCGGTAGACGCTCAACCGGTCGGCGGCCGGCTCGGAGGCGTTCTGCCCCGGGGCACAGTCGAAATCGACGATGGGTGATCCACCGTGGCCGACCTCGTAGGCGTCCCAGGCCCGTATGAGGGTCTCGATCTCGTCGCGCAGGTTCATGGGGTACGTCCCGTCGGAGTGTGGAAGCTTGCCGATCATTCTCATCTCGACACCGCCCACCAAGTAGACCCAAACAAGGTCATCCTCGACAAACCCGCCAACACCCCCTTGTCCAC
>NZ_VCKW01000232.1 GCF_005889715.1 Actinomadura soli | reverse complement strand
AGATGGGTATAAGAGACAGGGCCCGGGGGGCGGGGTGGTGCGGGCGGCCTCGCCGAAACCGTCCTCGCCCAGCGACCTGTACCAGGTGAGGTCGTCGTCGCCGAGGACGAGGACGTCGGCGAGGCCGTCGCCGCTGAGGTCCACCAGGCGGGTCCTCGCGTCCTGCCAGTCCAGGACGGGGCGCGAGCCGAACGGCCGCCACTCCGTCCAGGTGCCGTCCGCGCGCTCGCTGAACCCCGCGATCGACCCGTCGAGCGGAGCTCGTCCGTTGAATGGCGGTGGGTGGGGGCTGGAGGACGGTCCGTCGAGCGCGACCAGGTCGAGGCTGCCGTCGCCGTCGAGGTCGAGGAGTTCGCGCCGCCCGCCGGTCAGCCCGGACGGCACGGGCCGCGTCCCGACGGCGCGCATCGGGCCGAACCGGCCGGAGGCGAGGTTGGCCTTGTAGAACAAGGCCCCGGCCTGCTCGGTGAGGATGCCCGGCAGCCCCTCGCCGTCGAGGTCGGTGAAGCGGTAGGCGGGAGAGGTGAGACCCGCGGGCAGGTTCTCGGCGGACGCGTCGTCCAGGCGGCGCACCTCGTGGCCGAACTCCGCGGGCGCGTACGTGAACTCCACCGGGGGCATGGCGCGCGACACCCGCGACCCGTCGTCCGCGCGGCGGAAACCGCGCTGGGTCACCGACGCGAGGGCGGCCAGCCCGGACGGCCGCTGCACGGTGTAGGCGAGGTCCAGCGACTGGACGAGGCAGTCGGCGCCGGTTCCGGGCTCGTCCGGGAAGTGGTGCAGCAGCAGGATGCGGCGGCACAGCCGGTACGTGCGGATCTCGAACCCGGAACGGTAGGACGAGAACGGGTCGGACCGGCACGTCCACGGGCGTTCCTCCGCGCCGCCGTCGCTGTGCTCCCCGTAGTCGAGGAGGAGCTCGAACATCCAGGCCGTGGGAGGCGCTTCGTCGAGCGATGTGGCGGCGTCGTCAAAGGACAGCGGCTTGACGTTGCCGTACCGGACGCGCTTCAGGTGGCGGGCGGCGGTCCGGGCGGCGGGGTCGCGGCCGTGCTCGTGCGGCGCGGTCATGTCGACGCCCGCCGCGTCCTCCGCCTTGTACTCGTAGCGGATCGCGTTGCCATGGCCGTCGACGCTCACGCAGGCCAGCCAGGTGAAGACGCGGGAGGGGTCGGACGGATCGGCGATCCGCTCGCGTGCCGTGCCGCCGTAGAAGGTGGTGACGTTGTCGCGGCTGGTGACCCGCCAGTGCACGTCCCCGCCGGTACCGCTCGTGCCGTCCCTCTCGGTCGTCTCGGTCGTCCAGCGTTCGATCCGGGAGAACGCGGAGTCGTTCCGAGGCCGGTAGCGGCGGACGGCGTAGCGGCGGCCCGCGCGGCTCTCCCGCCGCGTGCCGCCGACCGGGACCAGGTCGTCGCCGCCGAGAAGCTGGAAGGTGTCCTCGTCGGCGGGCGGGCCGGCGTCGCGGTAGCGGGGGACGCCCCGGTCGGTCCGCCGGGTGATCGCGGGGACGTCGAGGTTCCAGCCGAGCCCGAAGACGCCGCCGCCCGTCCCCGAGTCGTAGACGAGCGCCATCGACGGGGCGAACCCCCTGCGCCCGGGGCTCACCGGGACCGGCACCGTCAGGGTGCCGGTCCCGTTGGCGGGGTTGGCGGCGAAGGTCTCGCCGATGTCGCGGATCGCCCCGCCGCCCTTCGGCTTGGAGATCACCGGGGCGGGTGGCGGACCGGGCCGGCCGGACGCCTCAGCCGGCGCGGCGGCAGGGGCACCGAACCCGTCCGCGCCGGACCCGCCCGGCTCGGCTCCGTTCGGACTTGTCTGCCATGGCATCATCGCCGCCCCCGTGGACAGGGCGCCGCACCGCGGCCTAATTCGCCCACCGTGACGGCGCACACCAATTTCGATCTTTCGACCAAGCAGCCTTTGACCATCCGCGAAACAGCTAAGCAGAGACCTTGTAAGTTGTCGCCTCCTTCGCTCGAAATGACGGCGTCCGAATATGGCCATTCGACAATGAAGATCGAGAAGAACAAAGAGGAGGAACCACACAAATCCCTCCACTCATATGCCGACACATCCGGAGAAATCCGACGTCAGGCCGCGGTTCACTCGCATCGAAAAATCGACCACAATGAACACAACTTGCGGCACCCGGAACATGATCTCCAGCGTCCGCCCACCCGTTGCGAGTGCATTTGCATTGGACGATGCAAAAACCGCTGCCACGACCGTCCGAGAACATGGCAGAAAATGCGCGCACATCGTCGCCGTCCGGCAAATGACCTTTGATCCGCGACCGGACGAATACCGCTGCGAGCGAGTAGAGCGCGTCGAGCCGGGCGTTCAGGCGTCGCGGAGGCGGGCGGCTTGATCTTGCAGAGCCGTCATCATCACCTGCGCCCGGGCGGACGGGCGGGGCGAGGTCACGGCGACGGTCGCGCGGCCGGTCCAGTGGCCGTCGGCGACGGCCACGGCGCGCAGCCCCGCGGGCAGGGCGGGCAGGGCCTGGACGGGGATGACCGTGATTCCCAGCCCGGCCGCGACCAGGCCGGCGTCGAGGAGTGGGTGCGCACCGACAACCGCTCCCTCCTACGCCAACTGGGCGCCGAAGGACGCTAAGCGGGCACGCAGCCCCCAGCGGGACGCCTCGAACGCCAGCGGGACGCCTCCCGACGCTAGCGGGACGCCTCCCGGGCGATCGAGCCGATGATCCCCCGCGGGTCTTCGAGGATCTCGATCGTGGCCTGGTCGACGAGGAAGTACTGGCCCCCGTCCTCGCGGGGGTTGGTGTAGGCGGCCGTCGCCACCAGCCGCTGGAAGTCCGCGACCACGGCGATCGGGTAGCCCTGGTCGAAGACCTCGCCGTGCGCGGCCGTGGCGACCGTCCCGGCCTCGTACCAGGTGATGAAGTACTGCCCCGGCGCGAGCTTGAAGACGCGCAGCGTCGGCTCCGTCTGCCGCACACCGGTGAAGTCGCCGGACACGCCGGTCCACACCATGGTCGACTCGTCCGCGTAGTGCTGTTCCAGGACGTTGCCGGATCCGTAGTGGAAGTTGGCGCGCACGCCCACGAGGTCGGTGCTGACGGCATGGGTGCCTGGCACGGGGAAGAAGCGCATGTCGAGCGTCATGCAGGCGACCATATCGTTTGCTACCAAACAATCCACCCCACCGGCCGCATGGCGCAGGGCCCAAGTGCGCCATGCGGCCGTCCAGCCCAACCTCCACCGGTGCACCGCGAGACCCGCCGACGACCACCGGAGGTTGGCCGGCCAGGGTGGGTCAGCGGACCTCGACGAAGGTGTTGGTGACCCTGTCCTGGGGGCAGTAGGTGCTGGACGTCTCACCGACCGGCTTCCATGGCCCGTAGCCGATGATGGTCCCCACGCCCGGGATGTGGTGGGTGTAGAAGCAGACGATCCGATGCTCTCCAGTGCCGCCGAGGCAGGAGCTGGTGGCAAGGCTGAGGTTGTGGCCGACGCTGCACTGCGACGGGGTGGCCGAGGCGGGCCCCGCCATCGCGGGGACGACCGCCAGCGCGCCCAGGGCGACAACCGAGGCTGCGGCGGCTTTGCGCGAGAAGAACTTCACAGGTGCTCCTTGAGGTGCGTGAGCCGGTTGCTCACTCACCATTCGTCCGAGACGGCCCCGCGGATGTCGATCCGACCGGCTCTCGGCCCCGGCCTGGTCATCGAAGGAACCGCGCACGTCCGATGGGCTTGACCTGCCGGTCGGTTCCTGGTGTTCGATGGCGGGATGACCCACCCGACCAGCGACGTGCTGCACTACACCGCCTTCGCGACCGACCCCGCCGGAGGGAACCCGGCCGGGGTCGTCCTGGACGCCTCCGGACTGGACGACGCCGCCATGCTCGCGATCGCCGCGGACCTGGGCTATTCGGAGACCGCGTTCCTCACCGCGCCGCCGGACGGGCTGGGCGAGCCGGGCCGGGCATTCACCCTCCGCTATTTCAGTCCCAAAGCCGAGGTCCCGTTCTGCGGCCACGCCACCGTCGCCACCGCGGTCGCCCTGGCGGAAAGGATCGGCCCGGGGGCTCTCACCTTCGCCACCATGAACGGCACCGTCCCCGTCGAGGTCACGGAGGTCGGCAGCGTCCTCCACGCGACCCTGACCAGCGTGGAACCGTACCTGGAAGAGGCGGCCGACCTCGACGAGGCCCTGGACGTCCTGCACTGGGGCAAGGACGACCTCGACCCCGCCCTTCCGCCCCGCGTTGCCTACGCGGGGGCCCGCCACCTTGTCCTGGCGGCCGCCACCCGCGAACGCCTGGCCGATCTGGACTACGACTTCCACCGCCTCGCCGCGTACATGCACCGGCACGATCTGACCACCGTCCAGCTGGTGTGGCGCGCATCGCGGCAGGTCTTCCACGCCCGCGACCCGTTCCCGGTCGGCGGCGTGGTGGAGGACCCCGCCACCGGCGCCGCGGCGGCCGCCTTCGGCGCGTACCTCCGGGAGCTCGGCGAAGTCGCCTCCGCCGCCACGCTCACGCTCCACCAGGGTGAGGACATGGGCCGCCCCGGACTCCTCACGGTCGAGCTCCGCGACGGCGATCCCCGCGTCCGCGTCTCGGGCGCCGCCGTCCCGATCCCCGGCCAGGACACCGGACGATAGGACGGCGCAGCCGGGTGGCGGGAAAGTGTCGTCCTGCGGGCGTGGTGTACCGGGGTGAGTGCTGGGACCGTGGTTGACCTGGTTGGACGGAGCCGTACGGACACAGGAGGTCGCGGTGCAGCAGAGGTCGGCAGGGGCGCGGGTTCGCCGGTTGCGGGTGCGGCGGGCGCTCACCCAGGAGCAACTGGCCGAGACGGCCGGTGTGGCGATCCGTACCGTCCAGCGTGCGGAGGACGGGTCGATGTCGGCCGAGACGGTGGCGTCCCTGGCCGCCGCGCTGGAGGTGCCGGTCGAGACCCTCACCGCCGCCAGGGAGACCGGGGACTATCCGCAGATCACGCCCATGGTGTACTACGCGGACGCCGGCAGCCTGGACTGGCTGGTGCGCGTGTTCGGCCTGACCGAGCGGACACGGTACGTCGCGCCGGACGGACGGATCGAGCACGCCGAGCTGTACCTGGGCGAGGGGGTCATCATGGCCATCGGCCCGTCCGAGGCGGGCGGCTCGACCACGCCCGCGGCGCTGGGCGGCGCGTCGACGCAGAGCCTGTACGTGATGGTCGATGACGTCGACGCGCATCACGAACACGCCCGCGAGCACGGCGCCAAGATCATCACTGAGCCGGAGAACGCGCACGGCCACCGCCGCTACCTGGCCGCCGACCCGGAGGGCCATCACTGGCAGTTCTGGACGGCCCTGCCCTGACCCGCGCGCTGGCGCAGGCCACGGCCAGATCTGCGGTCAGCGTGGACGAGCACGACGGCTGGAACTGTCGGAGCCCGCTGGTACACCTGATGAGGTGACTGTCGAGGAGTTCTTGGACGTCGTCCTCGGGCTGCCGGAGGTGGCCCAGAACGACGGACATCCGGAGCTGACCGGGTTCCGCGTGCGCGGAAAGGGCTTCTGCTACCTCAACGAGGCCCACGAGACCATCATGCTCAAGGCCACGCGCGAAGAGCAGGAAGCCCTCGTCGCCGAAGCTCCGGAGGTCTATTCGCCGTCCTGGGCGGGCGGACGTTTCGCCTGGGTCGAGATCAGGCTCGCGATGGTCGACCCTGTCGAGCTGGCCGAACTCGTCGCCGAGGGCTGGCGGCTGTCGGCGCCGAAACGCCTGGCCGGAACCCTGCGGCAGCCACCGCCGCCCGCCGCCGCACCCGATCAGCCGTAGCCGGGCGGGCGTGCGGTCCGTCCATTCCTATGCGGGGTGGGTGACGCGGATTTTGGATTGGCCGTGCGGGAGTTCCTCCCAGTCGTCCATGAAACGGGCGGCGAAACCGTGCCGCTCGGCGAGGGAGATCAGCGTTTCGGTGCGGTAGTAGAAATCCTCCCGGAGGACGTGATGCTCGGTCCCCTCGGTGCGGTCGAAGGTGAAATCGAAGAAGCCGTCGGGTGCGAGGACGCGGCCGACGTGGGCGAGGCATTCGTCGATCACGTCGAGAGGCGAGTGGCTGAACACGCTGTGCGCGTGCACGACGGAGAAGTGCCCGGACGGCAGGAACCGCAGCTTCAGGTCGTTGACCAGCGTCAGGTGCGGAAGCTTCTCACGCAGCTCCTGGCGGACGAGTGTGTTCTGCGCGGCGAGCAGAATGTCCGGCGAGATGTCGATGCCGTAGTAGTTCCCGGGGTCGAGGTAGTCGATGAAGCGCCATCCGGCCCGCAGGTTGCCGCAGCCGATCTCCAGCATCCGGTCGTCGGGCTTGAGCCCGTGTTTCCGCAGGTAGTCGAACTGCATCTGGCCGAGCGCGAGCCAGCGTCCGTGGCTGCGGCTCCCGACCGCGGCCTCCGGGTTCTTGGCCGTGTCGGATTTCATCACGGCCCTGTAGTAGGCGACGTGGTCGCGGCTGGAAAGCCGGAATCTGAGGTCCCTGGCCACCCTCGCCAGGTACGACTTGATCCGGTCCGGGTTCTGTGCCGCGTAACGCACCTTGTACGTCAGGCTCGCGCGATTTCTGCGTGTCGGCGGGAGCGGTTCGGCCATCGGTCTCGTCCCCTGTCGCGCACTCCGCGGGCCGGTTCGCCGCCCGCTCCATGTCCGGCTCCTCGACCAGAGGGCCCCGGTTGACGGGGCCCTACCCCGCTCACCAGCCAATAAGCCGAGCCCACGCGCCACGCCCGCCGTCCGCGCGCCGCGTCCGCGCGGCACGTGCGCCGTCCGCGCCGGCGCGTGCGATGAGTTTCGCCTCAGCGGATCGTCTGCATAGTGACAACGTCCCCTTCCGCGTCCGCGGGAAGCCCGAGATGAGATCACGAGGAGCGTGCGCACCATGGCCGAGGAGAACGTGAGCGCCACCCTGGTTTTCCCCGTGCCCGCCGCGAGAGTGTTCGCCGTGCTGGCGGACCCGACGACCCACGCCTCGATCGACGGCACCGGCTGGGTTCAGGAATCCGCCGACCAGGCGCCGCTCACCGAGGTGGGGCAGATATTCCGGATGGACATGTACCACCCGAACCATCCCAACGGCGGCTACCGGACGGCCAACAAGGTCCACGTGCTCGACCCGCCGCACGCCATCGGCTGGTTGACGGGGACGGAGGACGCCGACGGCCGCCTGGAGTTCGGCGGCTGGTTCTGGCGGTACGACCTCACGCCGCTCGGCCCGTCCAAGGCCGAGGTCACGCTCACCTACGACTGGTCGGCGGTGCCGCAGTCCATCCGCGAGTACCTCACGTTTCCGCCGTTCGGCCCCGAACACCTCATCAATTCGCTGCACCACCTGGCCGAACTCGCCGCCCCAACGTCCAGCCCCCGAACCACCCGGCCCCCAGACAGACGGCCAACCGTGACGGGCTAGAGGCGCAGGTCGGCGGCGTAGTCGGCGAAGCGGGCGTCGACCTGTTCGGGGGTCAGGCCGAAATCTTCCAACGCGTACCGGTGCGCCGGTAGGGCGGCCCCGGAGGCGCTTTCGTGGTGCAGGTCCGTCATCGCCGTTCGGGCGGCGCCACTGAACGGCAGCCCGAAACGGTGGTAGACGCCCTCCACCGTCCCGATCGGGTCGCGGACGAAGTCGTCATAGCGGACGTCCACGAACCGCGCCGGATCATGCCGGGCCCGTTCGCTCCGGAACCGGTCGAGGCCGCGGCTCCACAGGTCGAGCTGGTCACGGCCGATCGTCGCGCCGGTGAACACGTCCGACCAGCCCTCGGTGGCGTGCGCGGCGAGGCTGCACATGGACGCCATCGCGGTGCGCGGCGCCCGGTGCGTCTGGACGATCAGCGCGTCCGGGTAGACCTCCAGCAGCGCGTCGAGCGCGAACAGGTGGCTGGGGTTCTTCAGCACCCAGCGCCGTTCCGGGTCGTTCAGGCCGATGAGCTGCAGGTTGCGGCGATGCCTGCGGTAGGCGGGCGTCCAGTCCCGTCCGGCGAGCCAGGACGAGTACGCCGGGACGTGCGCCAGGCACTCGAAGGAGATCGACTGCATGCTCTGCCGGAGAAGCTGCCAGCACTCCTCGACCGTGTCCGCCGAGATGTAGTGGACGCCCATGAACTCGGGGTTCTGGACGTGATGCCGGCGGTATCCGGCGTCGATCGCCTGGAAGACCGGGTCGTCCGCCCAGGTCTCGCGCGGTGGCCGCGGCTTCGGCACCTCGGCCAGCCAGAGGTCGAGGCCCTGGTGGGCGGGGTCGGCGGTGAGCAGCCGGTGCAGCGCCGTCGTGCCGGTGCGCGGCAGCCCGGTGACGAAGATCGGACGTTCGACGGCGACGCCGGCGTGCCCCGGATGCCGCCGCCACGCCGCCTCGGAGAACTGCCGGGCGACCAGGGCGCCGCGCAGCATCGCCCGCTGCGCCTTGTTGCCGAGCGGCGTCAGACCGGCGTCCGCGGCATAGGACTCCAGCAGGACGTCCAGCCCGGCCAGGTACGCGTCGTCGCCGAAGTCGTCCAGGCCGGTGATCTTGGTGGCCGAGGCATGGAGATCCTCGACCGTGCCCACGCTGTCGCGTCCTGAGGTCATCGATGCCTTCCGGGTATGGGGGCCGCTGCTAGGGGACGCCGTTGCTGGGGGTGCTGCTCAGTGGTGCCATTCACCGGAGTTGACGTCCAGGCACTGGCCGGTGACCGCGCGGGCCAGCGGCGACAGCATGAACACCACGGCGTCGGCGACCTCGTCCGGTTCGGGCAGCCTGCGCAGGTCGGTGGTCGCGGCGCTCTCGTCGTACACCTGCTGCGCCGGGACGCCCCGCTTCTTGGCGAGGTGCTCGAAATACCACTTCAGGTTGTCGGCCCAGATGTATCCCGGCGCGATCGTGTTGACCCGGACACCGCGCGGCCCCAGCTCCGTCGACAGGGTCTGCGTCATCGCGAGCAGCGCCGCCTTGGCCATCTTGTACGCGCCGAACGTCCGCCGCGAGTGCCGCAGCACCGCCGAGTTGATCATGACGACGGAGCCGCGGGCCTCTTCCAGGACGGGGACGAACAGGCGGGTCAGGCGCAGCGCGGCCAGCACGTTCGTCTCGAATCCGGCGCGGACCGCGTCGAGGTCGACCGTCGTGAGGTCGGTCAGCGGCGGCGGCGCGAACGCGTTGTTGACCAGGCCGTCCGCGCGCCCGAAGGTGTCGCGGACCGTGTCCGCCAGGCGCTCACAGGCCGCCGGGTCGGTGATGTCGGTGGGAACGGTGACGGCCCGGCGCCCGAGGTCTTCGACCTCCTTCGCGACGCCGGCGAGCCGGCTCTCACTACGCGCGGCAAGGACGACGTCCGCCCCCGCCTTGGCGCACTGAATCGCCAGCCCACGCCCCAGACCCGGCCCAACCCCGGAGATGACAACGACCTTCCCGGCCAGCAGCGGGGCGGACATCAGCCGAGCATCCGGCGGGCGACGGCGACCTGGCGGGCCGCGATCCGTTGCGTCCACTCATGTCCGGTGACGCGCTGCCGGTCGTAGTACGGAAGCCGGCGCGGCAGCTCGTCGAACGGCATCACCTCGGCGGACGGGCCGTCGGCGGGGGTGAGGTCGCGGTCGAGGCGCTGCCAGCGGAACTGCAGGTAGCCGCGCCGATGTCCGGTGCGTTCGATCCAGTTGGCGAGGCCCGGGTCGCGCTCGCTGACCACGTAGCGGATCATGCCGTCCGCGTCCACGCGGGCCTGGTCGGCGGTGAGGCTCGTCTGGTGGTTGATGTAGTCGAGCGAGATGTACCACATGCTGCCGAGCTGGAATCCCTGGTAGGGCGCCACGTCGCGGTCGACGGCCGGAGCGGTGATCACCAGGACCTCGTCGTCGTCCAGGTCGTAGTGGCCGACGGACGAGAACTGCGTGGCCAGCCCGCCCGGCGTGGGACGCGGCTCGGTCAGCGTGTTGACGGGCAACTTCAGGTAGTGCCACTCGGGAAAGGCCAGGAAGGTCCGCAGCCTGGCCAGCAGCATCCTGCCCGCGACCTCGTACCGTCTGGCCATCCGGTCGGACGGTACGGGCGGCGGCGACGTGCCGAGCGTGTCGGCGCGATGGATCCGGATCTTCCCCGGCCGCTCGTCCTCCCAGTCGCTGAACACCTCGCGGACGATCAGCATCGCCGAGCCCGGGGGCAGCGGGACATGCCCAGGGTCCGGGGTCCGGTCCGGTGGGCCGAAGCGGAGCTGGAACGTCCCGTCCTCCGCGATGTCGACGTCGCGGTCGTCGAAGGCGGTGAGGCTGTCGGGCGACCGGGTGGGCGAGTAGTCGCCGTTCATGATCTGAAAGCTCAGATCGGCGGTCGTACCGCGCCGCCCGGTGACCACGTACTCGGCGTCGTCCCGCAGGTAGGCGTGGAAGTACAAAGTGTCGGGATTGTCGAGCCCCAGCTTGGCGTACGGCCCGGTGGACGACGCGAAGTACGGGTGTTCGTGCTGGTAGGCGCCCACCATGTGCAGCGACGCCTTGATGCTGCCCGCCAGGTAGTCGAGCCCCTCCGCCAGGTCCTGATCGGACGTGACGTGCGGCGCGCCACGGATGATCCGCTCCGCCTCGACGACCGCTTCGGCGAACGACCGCGTGACCGAGCCGGCGGCACGACTGCCGATGTGGCCGGACCGGTCGATGTGGTCGCTCTCACCTGCGGCTGGGTCGATGGCCACCGGACACTCCTGGGATCACGAACGGGACAGCGCACCACATCGGAACTCACAAACGGGACGCAGCGGACGGCATCGGAACCGAGACGCTAGAACCCGTTCTATATGGAGTCAATGGCGCTGTCCCGGTCAATGGGAGGTGGTGAATTTCAGGCTGGGGGCGTCGTCCAGGGAGATCGTGTACTCGTAGGTCCGCCGGTGCCCCGTCCGCTCGACCCGCCATTGACCGTCCGGGCCCCGCCGGTACGCGTCATGGTAGAACGCGGCACCCCGGATGAGCAGGCGATGCTCCGGAATGATGATCGTGTCGTCCAGAGACCAGATGCCGGTCGCCCGCTCGCCGTCCACATCGATCTCCGGGCAGCCCGCCGTGTGCGTGGAGATCTTGTCCGCACCGAGGTTCGCCCGCATGTAGCCGATGATCGCGTCACGTCCCTCCAGCCTGAGGGTCTTGCCGAGCAGCGGGGTGTCGTACTCGGCGACGGCGTCTTCGGTGAACACCTCGGTGAACTCGTCCCACAACTTCAGGTCGACGCACCGCAGGTACCGGTACTTCAGCCGGCGGATCTCTTCCAGCGCTACCAGGTCCATGCACCCCAGCCTGCTGGCCCCCGCCCCATAAGAGAAGAACAGGTTCTAATCTCGTCATCCGGCCGCGTTCGTCGTCCGAGGCTCCGGAAACCCGCCAACACGCGTAGAGCACAATGGCGAGCGCCCAAATCACATCGTCCGGAGGGACGCGCTCCGTCCACCATGACCCACGCCTACGGCACCGCAACGACGGTCCCCGAAATGCTGGAGAAGGTCACCTCAGACGATCCAGCGATGGTCGAACGAGCCCTGCACGACCTGTCCGGCACGATCTACCACCAGGGCTGGGTCTACCCGGCGACGGTCCCCGCCGTCACCGCCCTGTACGAGCTGGTCTCGGTTCCGACCACCCACCATCGCCCGCGCATTCTCGGGCTCATCTCGGACATCGCCACCGCGGTCTGGGACCTGGAAGAGCACGACGAAGCCGAATACGACGACCCACCCCTCGCGACCGTCCTGGAATGGGCACGAGCGGCCCGCGCCGCGGTGGAATCCGGCATCCCAACATTGCTGACCCTGCTGAAGGACGCCGACCCATCCGTACGGGCGGCGGCGCCATCTGTCCTAGCCGACTTCCCCGCCCACGACCCCGACCTAGTGCCGCGCCTTCAGGAGGCGGCAGGCACCGAAGAGGACGCCGGCGCCGCCGCAAGCATGATCCTCGCCGTCGGCGACCTCTGCGCCGACCGCGTCGACCAGCCGCTGACCTGGCTCAGGGAACAGACGGCCGACCCCCGGCGCGAGGTACGAGCCGCCGCCGCAGTGGCGGCACTCTGGTGCGACACCGACGATGACCTGCTCGACGCCATCACCGAAGAGATCCAGGCGCCCGACTCGGCGCTCGACGACCAACTATGGGTCCTGGACGGCGGCCGCACCGGCTTCCTGATCGCCGCGATCGGCGATCACCCCGCCCCGCAGATCCAGGTGGCCCGGGACGCACTCGCCGTGCCGACCACGTCGGCCGTCCATCGCGCGGGCGAGGTCATGCGCACCTGGCGCGCGGCCCCGGCTGAGCTGCTCCCCCCACTCGCCGACCTGCTCGCGTCCGACTTCACCAAGGACGCCGTCTGGGAGATCAAGCAGGGCGGCCCGGACATCGCCCTCGTCACTGACTCCCTCCTCCCCCTCCTCAACGACGCCGACGACCTGATCGCGGGCAGCGCCCTGGAGGCCCTGGCCCGGGCAGGCGATGCCCGATGCGTCCAAGCGTTGGCCGCCGACCTGGCGGAGCCGCGCTTGTCGTTCCACCCGTCCGCCGCGCTCGCCGGCATGAAGGAGCACGCCAACACACTCCTCGCCCCCATACGAGAATTCCTAGCCGCCCCAAAGAAAGGCACAGGCTTCGCCGGCAATCACCTGACAAGCGTCATGAAAGCACTGGCCACATGGGACGACCGAGCACTGCCGCTGCTCCCCGAAATGATCGCCCTCCTGGAACGCCGCAAGGCCGTCCCCGCCACCGCGCAAGCCCTGGCCGCCCTAGGCCCCGCCGCCGCGGAGGCCGTCCCCTTCCTGCGCCGCTTTCTAGGACGCAAACACGGCCCACAGACGAGCCAGAACGCCGCCTGGGCACTATGGCAAATAACCGGCGACGCCGAGGAACCCCTCCGCTACCTCCAAGGGACACTCCGCTCAGCCCTAAACGACGAAGAAACCGAACGCCCACGCGTACAGGCGGCCGGCCCCAGCACGGACAGAATCACCACCGACCGCACCTACCAGGCCGCAGCCACCACAGCCCTGGCCCGAATCGCCCACCGCAACATCAGCCGAGAGCCCCCAACCGACCGGTCAGCTCCCTAACCACCCCGAGCTGACCCACCAGGCGCCACCGGCAAAGCAGTTACCGCACGCACTCTCGCACCGGCTCCCACCACCACACCACCATTTGCCCACGACCTAGTGCCCGAGTTAACGTGCCGCGCCGGAGCGGGACAGTCGGGGCTGGTCACTTAGGACCGGAATATGCGGATTTCGGGGGGAATTGTGGAATGG
>NZ_VCKW01000231.1 GCF_005889715.1 Actinomadura soli | reverse complement strand
GAGCAGGGTTGGGCGGGAGTCGTTCCAGCGGGACGGGACGACCGAGGACGTGCGTTCCTTGCCCGTGGACGGGTCGATCGAACGTAGTTGCAGTGTGGTGATGCGCGAGGTGAGCGTGAGCACGTTCTTGCCGTCGAAGGTGATGGCCTCGATCGCGTTGCGGCTTTTCTCGCTGGTCCAGAGGTGGCGGCCGTCGGCGAGCCGGTAGCCGGCGAGGGCGTAGCCGCCGCGGTCGGCGCGGGTGACGGCCACGAGCGTGCCGCCCGCGATGGTGATCTTGCGGCTCGGGATGGCGGCCGAGGTCGTCTGGTTGGACGTCTCGATCATGCGGTCGGGGTCGTCGGTGGGGATGGTCGCGGTGACGCGGCCCTGGGCGTCCAGCGCCATCAGCGACTTCTTGCCCCGGGTGTCGGACTCCCGCACCGCGAGCACGAGCGGGGCGGCGCTGACGAGGTCGACGGTGGCGTTGCCGATCACCTGGAGGTCGGTCTTCCACAGCTCACGGCCGGTCGCCGGGTCGAATGCCCGGACGAGCTGGCTGAAACCGATCGTCCGGACGCCGGGGTCCGTTCGGGTGCACCGCTCCCCCAGCAGGATCTGGGCGGACGTCCCCGCCAGCCACCCGAAGGAACAGCCGGGGGACGTGCGGTCCGCCCGCCAGAGCGTCCTGCCGTCCCGGAGGCCGAAGCCCTCGACGGTGTCGCTCGTCCGGTAGGCCCCGGCGGTTCCGGCGATGGCGAGGGCGTCGGCCTCCTTTTCGAGCACCGGTTCGCCGGTGGGGAGGGTCCGGCTCCAGAGCTGTTTCCCGGTCGCGGTGTCGATCGCCTGGATCGAGCCGCACTGGCCCGAGCCGGGCTCGTGGGCGATCAGGCCGACGCCGCTCTCGGCCGTCCGGCTCATCGCGCAGAGGGTGTCCCGGCGGGGCAGCGTCGAGTTCCAGGACTGCCTGCCGGTTCTGGCCGCGTAGGCGGTCACCCCGTCGAACTTGGCCCGGACGACGACGTCGCCGGACGACCAGACGCCCTCGGTGTCGGTGTCGGAGCCCCGGTCGTGCGGCGCGGACCAGGTGAACTTCAGGGTCGGCCCGTGCAGGACGTCGAAGAACAGCCAGCCGGGGTAGAGGCAGACCACCGCCGCGACCAGACCGGCGATCCATGCCGACCGCCTCGCCTTGTACAGCGCGTAGCAGGCCAGCGGTATCAGGAGCATCAGCGGGAAGAACGACAGGGCGAAGATCAGGCCCCAGTGGTTGGGGCATGGACCGCGGCGCGTGCCGCACGAGCCGCCCGCCTCGGTGCCGAGCACGATGAAGTCCCTGACCAGCAGGGGCAGCAGGACGCCGCAGAGCGCCGCCGCGGCCAGCCCGATGGCCATCCATGTGATCCTGACCGGCCGCCCGGCCGTTTTCGCGCGCGTCATCCCCGCCGCCCCTCCCACCCGCCTGACCAGCGACGGGAGTATGGCATGCGGCCGCAAAGATCACGTTAATCCGGCCCAAATCGCTATCTGACCGCGATGGGTGGGCTCAGGGTGCGCCGGCCCCGGCCCCCGTGGCCTCCTTGACGGCCTTGGCCCGGCCGCTCGACCCGCGCAGCGGCAGCTCCTTCAGCGCGAGGATCGCCAGGAAGCCGATGATCGCGACCGGGATGCCGACCAGGAAGACGGTTTCGAGGGAGCTCGTGAACGCGTCCCGGACGATGTCCCTGACCGGAGCGGGCAGCTTCTGGATGTCGTCCGGCGAGCCGAGGTCGGCGCCGGGGGCGCGCTGGATGCCGGCCGCGTGGAACCCGGACGCGATCTCGCTCGCCACCCGGTTGGTGAGGATCGCGCCGAACGCGGCCACGCCCATCGCGCCGCCGAGGTTGCGGAAGAACGAGACGCCGGACGTCGTCGAGGCCAGGTCGGAGGGTGCGGCGGCGTTCTGCGCGGCGAGGATCAGGATCTGCAGGGTCAGGCCCATCCCGATGCCGAGGACGGCGAGGTCCGCGCCGATGAGCACCTCCGGCGAGTCGGTGTGCAGCCGCGAGAGGAGGAACATCGCGGCGGCGACGCAGAACATCCCGGCGACGGGGAAGATCTTGTAGCGTCCGGTCCGGGTCACGAACTGCCCGGAGGCGGTGGACGTGATCAGCATCCCGACGACCAGCGGCAGCGTCATCAGCCCGGACGCCGCCGGGCTCATCCCCTTGGCGATCTGCAGGTACTGCGGCATGTAGATCATCACGCCGAACATCGCCATGCCGACGCAGATCGAGCCGACCGAGGACAGCACGAACGTCCGGTTGCGGAACAGCCGGGGCGGCAGGATCGGGTCGCGGGCGGTGCGCTCGGCGACGACCGCGAGCAGGAGCAGGAGCACGGTGCCGCCCAGCAGGACGTACGTCCAGACGGAGTTCCAGGCGAACTGCTTGCCGCCCATGGACAGCAGCAGCATCAGCGTGGCGGCACCGCCGGTGACCGTGAACGCGCCGAACACGTCGATGCTGGTGTCGCGGTTCGTCTTCGGCAGCTTCAGCACCCGCTGGATGACGAAGAACGCGATCACCGCGAGCGGCACGCACACGTAGAAGCACCAGCGCCAGCCGAGCGCGTCGGCGTCCACGATGAACCCGCCGACCAGCGGGCCTGCGACGGTCGCGACACCGAACACCGCGCCCATGAACCCGGCGTAGCGGCCGCGCTGCCGCGGCTCGACCACGTCCCCCAGGATCACCTGGGCCAGCGCGGACAGCCCGCCCGCACCGAGGCCCTGGCCCGCGCGGGCGGCGATGAGCTGGCCGATGCCCTGCGACAGCCCGGCGCCGACCGAGGCGACGACGAAGAGCACCAGCGCGGTCTGGAACATCAGCTTGCGGCCCGCGATGTCCGACAGCTTGCCCCACAGCGGGGTCGACGCGGTCATGGTCAGCAGCGACGCGCTCGCCACCCAGGACAGCTGGTCCTGGCCGCCGAGGTCGCCGACGATCGTCGGCAGCGCGGTCGCGATGACCGAGTTGGAGATCATCGCGGTCAGCATCGCCAGCATGAGGCCGGAGAGGATCTCCAGGATCTGCCGGTGCGTGTACTGCGGTCGCGCTTGCCCTGACGCCGCCGGGCCGTGCGACGCCACGCTCGCTTGAGCCACTCCTGCCCCCATGCTGGACGTAGCCGATCAATTACCTGTGCTTTGCATGTATCTTATGTAGGCGCTTGTTTACTTGCAACCCGAAGGACACTGGACACCGACCGTGACCGGCCGGAAGGATGTGGTGATGCGGGTCAGGGACGAGGCCGAACGCGCGGCGTCCACCGGTGGCGCCGAAGGCGGTGACGCGGTGGCGCGGCGGCCGAAGCGCGACCGGGAGGCGACCCGGCGCCGCATCCTGGACGCCGCCCGCGACCTGTTCGGCGAGCACGGCTACGACGGCGTCACCGTCCGCATGATCGCGGCGCGGGCCGAGGCGAACATGGCCCTGGTCAACCGGTACTTCGGGTCCAAGGCGGCGCTGTTCGGCGAGGTCCTGGCCGGCGAGTCGGTGCTGCGCGAGGTCATCGCCGGGGAGCCCGCGGGCCTGCCCCGCCGCCTCGCCGAGCACTTCGTCCGGCAGATCGACAAGCGCGGGGGCACCCCGATGTCGCGGATGCTCGACCGGTCGGCCGGGCAGCCCGAGGTCAAGGAGATCCTGCTCCACCACCTGGAGGACGTGATCGTCGAGCCGCTGGTCGCGCAGCTTGACGGCCCGGACGCCCGCGCCCGCGCGCTCCTCGCGTCCACGATCATCATGGGCGGCGGTCCCGTCCGGCGCCTCCTCGGCCTCAACGACCTGAGCGCCGCCGACCCGGCCGAGCTCACCGACCGCCTCACCGCCATGTTCACCGCCGCCCTGGCCCCGCACACCCCCGCAGACTGACGCCGCGACCCTCGCCCCCCTCAAGCTGTCGCGGCGGGTCCCGCCCGCACGCTGACGCGGTCGGCGCGGTCGGCGCGGTCCGCACGTCGGACGAGGAGGGGCGGGCCGCCCGCGCATAGGGTGCTGACCATGAGGGTCGGGGGCGCGTTCCGCGCGCGGTGGGGCAGGACGGGACGTGCCGCACGCTGGGCCGCGGCCGGGACGGCGGTCGCGCTCGTCGGCGGAGGCGCCGCATGGGGCGTCGGCGTCACGGCGGACCGCGCGTCCCGCGTCGAGACCTCCGACCAGCGCATCGCGGTGGTCGACGGTCCGCGCGACGACCAGCGCGTCACGCTCGACACCACCTTCTACCGGCCGGCGGGACGCGCCGACGTGCCCGCGATCATGCTGGGCCACGGCTTCGGCGGGAGCAAGCGGGACATCGCGGACCAGGCACGCCGCCTCGCCCGCCACGGCTACGCGGTGCTGACCTGGTCCGCGCGCGGGTTCGGGGGCTCCACCGGCGAGATCGCGCTCAACTCCCCCGACTACGAGGTCAAGGACACCCGGCAGCTCATCGACTGGCTGGCGCGGCGGCCCGGCGTCCGGCTCGACGGGCCCGGCGACCCTCGCCTCGGCATGGCGGGCGGATCGTACGGCGGCGCGATCGCGCTCCTGACGGCCGCGCACGACCGGCGCGTCGACGCCATCGCGCCGATGATCACCTGGCACAGCCTCGCGGACGCGCTGTTCCCGGACGCCGCGGGCGCGGGCCCCTCGGACGGCGTCTTCAAGAAGCTGTGGGCGAGCCTGTTCTTCACCGGCAGCGCGGGCCGGACGGCGTGCGGACGCTTCCTGCCGTCCCTGTGCGAGATGTACCAGGAGGTGGCGGAGAAGGGCCGTGCCACCGGTTCGGCGGTCGAGACGCTGCGCCGGTCGAGCCCGTCCTCCGTCGCGGACCGGATCAGGGTGCCCACGCTGCTCGTCCAGGGACAGTCCGACTCGCTGTTCCCGCTCGACCACGCCGACGCCAACGCCCGCGCCATCGCCCGCAACGGCGCGCCCGTGTCGGTGGTCTGGTTCCAGGGCGGCCACGACGGCGGCGACCCCGAGACCGAGCGGATCGAGGGCCTGGTGCTCGACTTCTTCGACGCGCGGTTGAAGCGGCGGCCTGGTGCTTTCGACGGTGGTGAGTTCGCGGTGACGCGGGCGGGCGGGCTCGACTCGTCCACGCGGGAGGTCGTCGTGGAGGAGGCGACGGCGCGCACGTATCCGGGTCTTTCCCATGATCCCGTGCGCCTGCCGCTGGGCGGCGGCGAGCAGACGGTCTACAACCCGCCGGGCGGGTCGCCCGCGTCGATCTCCGCGATGCCGGGCCTGGGTTCGCTGGGCTCCGGCGCTCTCGGCGCGTTCGGCCCGGTGGGCGGCCCGTTGGCGGCCGAGCGGCCCGGGCAGTTCGCCGTGTTCGACACGCGTCCGCTGGAGCGGCCCGTCCGGCTGACGGGGGCCGCCAGCGTCCGGCTCCGGGTGGACGGGGACGGCCCGCTGTTCGCGAAGCTGTACGACGTCGCGCCCGGCAGCGGCGGTGCGGCGACGGGCGGGACGGCGACGCTGGCGCGGCGGCTGGCCGCACCGTTCCGGGTGTCGCGCGGACAGGACGTCACCGTCACGCTCCCGGCGATGGATCACCGCTTCGACCGCGGCCACCGGCTCCGGCTCGTCATCGCGACCACCGACCTGGGGTTCGCGACACCGGCGGAGCCCGCGTCCCACAAGGTGCGGGTGGTGTCGCCGCTGACGGTCCCGACCGTCCGCGCGTTGACGACCGCACCGACACCCGTCCCCGCGTGGGTCTGGGCTCTCCCGCTCGTGGCCGTCGCTCTCGCGCTGCTCATCGTCCTGTCCGGACGTCGTCGCCCCGCCCCCGCCCGGCCGCAGGACAGCGACGTCCCGCTGGAGATAACGGGGCTAACGAAGGCGTACAAGAACGGCCATCTGGCCGTCGCGGACCTGTCGTTCCGGGTGGAGAAGGGGCAGGTGCTAGGGCTGCTCGGCCCGAACGGCGCGGGAAAGACAACGACGCTGCGCATGTTGATGGGTCTCATCCATCCCGACTCTGGCGAGATCCGCATCTTCGGTCACCGTGTCTCTCCCGGTGCTGCCGTCCTGTCGAGGCTGGGTTCGTTCGTCGAGGGGCCTGGCTTCCTCCCACACCTCACCGGACGCGACAACCTCGACCTCTACTGGCGCGCCACCGGTCGTCCTCTGGACGAAGCCCACTTGGACGAGGCGCTGCAGATAGCCGACTTGGGTTCCGCGCTGGACCGTCCCGTCCGGACGTACTCGCAGGGCATGCGACAACGCCTCGCCATAGCGCAGGCCATGCTCGGCCTACCGGACCTCCTCGTCCTGGACGAGCCGACCAACGGCCTCGACCCGCCGCAGATCCGCGAGATGCGGCAGGTGCTCGTCCGGTACGCCGCGGCCGGACGGACGGTCATCGTGTCCAGCCACCTGCTCGCCGAGGTCGAGCAGACCTGCACGCACGCGGTCGTCATGGCGGGCGGCCGGCGCGTCGCCGCGGGACCTGTCGCGGAGATCACCGGCTCCGGCCGCCGCCTGGAGGACGCCTTCCTGGAGCTCATCGGAGAGACCTCGTGACCACGCCCGAGACCGCACCGGAGACCCCGCACGCGACCGCGCCAGGGCCCGCACACGCGAGCCCAGCCGAACCCGAGCCCGAACCCGCGCCCGTGGCCGCGTCCGAGGCCGCGCCGGAAGCCGCGCCCGTGACCGCTTCCGAGGCCGTTCCGTCGGTGACCGCGTATGACGTCCGGCGGACGCTTCCGCTGCGGGTGGAGGCGGTCCGCCAGTTCCGGCGCCGCCGCACGCTGGTCGCGTTCGGGATCCTGCTCGTCCTGCCGTGGGTGCTGGTCGTCGCGTTCAAGGCCGGCGGCGA
Organism: Actinomadura soli; assembly: GCF_005889715.1. GTDB lineage: Bacteria > Actinomycetota > Actinomycetes > Streptosporangiales > Streptosporangiaceae > Spirillospora > Spirillospora soli. The sequence continues at coordinate 6,529 of NZ_VCKW01000231.1, read as the reverse complement.
CCCCGGCACCGGCGGCGTGCCCGGCCTGGTCGACGTCGCCACGTCCAGCGCACTGAACTTCGCCCTGTTCGCGCTGTTCGTCTCGACCGGGTTCCTGCTGGTCGTCGCGGTGGCACTGTTCTGCGGCGACACGGTCGCGAGCGAAGCGGGCTGGTCGTCGCTGCGCTACCTCCTCGCCGCACCCGTGCCGCGCGGCCGGCTCCTGCGTCAGAAACTGATCGTCGCCCTGTCGTACGCGGTCGTCGCGGTCGTCAGCCTGCCGCTGATGTCGCTGCTCGCCGGGACGGTCGCGTTCGGCTGGGCCGACGTCGAGCTTCCGACCGGCGGCACCGTCCCGGTGAGCACCGCGCTCGGCCGGATGGCGATCATCGTCGGCTACGCGCTCGTCTCGCAGCTCGTCGTCGCGGCCCTGGCGTTCCTGCTCTCGGTCACCACCGACTCGCCGCTCGGCGCGGTCGGCGGCGCGGTCGGCCTCGTGATCGTCAGCAACATCCTGGACGCCGTCACCGCCCTCGGCTCCTGGCGCGACTTCCTCCCGACCCACTGGATGTACGCGTGGATGGACGCCCTCCAGCCCGAGATCACCTGGACGGGCATGGTCAAGGGCGCGGCCGTCTCGACCGCCTACGCCGCCGTCCTTTTCGCGCTCGCGTTCCGCCGCTTCCGCGGCCGCGACATCGTGTCCTGACCAGGCCATGAGGGCCGTCCGGACACACTCCGCGACGTCCACGTGCCTGAAAACCGGTCGAACGGGCAGAGGTTGTCTCATAAGCTCGGCGAACCTAGCGCAGGGTGAAGGCGTCCTACTTAGAGCAGCGCGACATCGGCTCGATCGCCGGGTTAGATCAGGCCCGGCGGGGGGAGATGATCAACATGGCACGGCAGCAGCTCATCAAACGCCCCAGGCCCCCACGTCAACCGAGCCAGCCCGACCTGCGGACCCCTTCGGGCCGCCTCCTGCCGTACTGACCGCTTTCTCCGCAGGGCCTTCCCGCACTCCGGGAAGGCCCTGCGGTGTTCCGGCCTCCGCGAAACTCACTCCGGACGGACGCCGCGCTGCGTCCAGGCCACCAGCCGGTCGAACGCGGTCAGGAAGTCAGGCAGCATCGGCCGGACGAGCCCCGGAAACGCGCCGCTCAGCCCATCGGTGTGAGTGCCGCCGGGCACGCGGTAGTACCGGTGCAGCTCTCCCCGCCCGGCCTTTCTGACCATCTCCGCGTACACGTCGCCGTACTTGCTGATCGGCACCAGGGCGTCGAGCGTGCCGTGGACGCTGATGAGCGGCCGATGAATCCGCCCCGTCAGCGACACCCGCCGAACCGCTTCCCGCACCTCGCGCGGACGGGAGCCGTATTCGTAGTCGGTGTCGCATCCCGCGCCCGTCCCCTCCGCGCAGAACGGCGTCCCCGCCTCCCGCGCGCCGTCATAGGACGGGTCGAGCTCCTCGCGGACGATCCGCTGCAAGAAATCCCACAGGTTCTTGTGGTGATAGCCCCAGAGCGGCTCCGAACCCGCCGGATATCCGGCGGCGAGCATCTCCTCATGCGCTCCGGGCTTGCCCGCCGCGTACCGCGGATAGGCGCGCAGCGCCGGGGGCAACGTCGTGAGCAGGCTCGGGCCTTTGGGCGCGAAGAACAGCGCGTTCCAGTCGACCCCGCCGCTGTAGAGCCAGGGGAATCGTTCGAGCTGCCCGCGGACGAGGTATCCACCGGCCGACAGCCCCGCCGCGTACGTGTACCGCGGCTCACGACCGTACTTCTGCGCCGCGACGCGCTTGGCCGCCTGCGTCAGCTGGGCCACCCGCAGATGCCATTCCTGGATGGCGTCGCCCGGCCTGCGCCCGTCGGTGTAGACGGTCGGCCCGGTGTTGCCCTTGTCCGTCGCCGCGAACGCATACCCCCTGGCCAGGACGTGGTCGCCGATGATGCGGTCGTTCGCGTACTGCTCCCGGACGGCGGGCGGGCCACTGACGACCAGCCCGCCGTTCCACCGCTCCGGCAGCCGGATGACGAACTGCGAATCCTGGTTCCATCCATGCGTGGGATTGGTCGTGGACGAGTCGGGGAAATGGCCGTCGATCTGGATTCCGGGAACGCCCGACGGATTGACCGTCCCGGGAGCCTCCAGCCCCGCCCAGTCGGCCGGATCGGTGAGCCCGCGCGGGACCGTCCCCGCCGTCGTGAGATCGGGCAGGCACACCGCGACGGACCGCACCGCCCCCGGAACCCGCAGTTTCCGTTCCCCGCACCCCGTATCCGCCGCCGCACCGGGTACGGCGCCGGGCGCGACGGCCATCGAAGCCAGCAGGACGGAAACGAGCACTGTGGCACGCACCATGTCGAACACCTTCCGTGAGGGACCTCACGCACCGTAATAAGCGTCGCCCTTCACGGATAAGTGCGAAACAGCCGGACCCGCTTGGTCCGAACGGCACATGACCTCTGGCCAGATTCCGTCCCGCCGGTGGCTGGGCCGTCCGCGCCCGCGTAATCTCCGTTCATGGCCTCGACGCGCCCAGTCCCCTGGGTGTCGCCCCTCCTCTGCCTCGCGGTACTGGCCGGAGGCGCGTACTACGCACTGGTGGACGCCGGCCCGTCCTTCCGGCTCACGGCCTTCGCCGCACTCCTGCTCCTCCTCATCGGAATCGACGCGGTTGAACGGCACATTCCGGCGGCCGTCCTCCTCCTCACCCGCACCGGCCTCTACGTCGCCGTCAACACGCTCGACGACTCCGGCATCGCGCGGGCCCTGTTCGTCCTCGTCCCGTTCACCGCGTACTTCACGTTCGGGCGCCGCACCGCGATCGTCCTCGGCACGGCGTGCGTCGCGGCGCTTCCGGTGCTGTTCACGCTCCGGGTCCCGGGGTGGCAGACCCGCGCGGAGCACGTCTCCGACGTCGTGATGTTCGCGCTCGGCATCGTCCTCGCGATCACGATGGCGGCCGTCGCCGTCCGCGAACGGGAGGCCCGCGTCCGGCTGGAAGGGATCATGCACGAGGTCGAGGCGCTGTCGGCGGCCCAGGAGCGCAACCGCCTCGCCCGCGAGATCCACGACAGCCTCGGCCACCATCTCACCGCGATCGCCGTCCAGTTGGAGAAGGCCGACGCGTTCGCCGATCTCGACCCGTCCGGCGCCCGGGAGGCCGTCGGCAACGCCCGCTGGTCGGCGGACAGAGCGCTGACCGAGGTCAGGCAGTCGGTCCGCACGCTTGGACAACGCCCGTTCCGCCTGACCGACGCCCTGACCGACCTCATCGACCACTTGGACGGCCTGACCATCAGCCTCGACGTGACCGGCGAAGAGGAAGGCCGCCCGTTGACGTCCCTCACCGCGCTCTACCGCGCCGCCCAGGAGGCCCTGACCAACGCCTGCCGCCACTCCGGCGCCACCAACGTCCGCCTGTCCCTGGCCTACCAGGACACGGGCGCGACCCTGACCATCGCAGACAACGGCCAAGGCTTCCCCTTGCACAAAGCCCCCGCAGGGATCGGCCTGCGCGGCATGCGCGACCGCATCGCGCTCCTCGACGGCAGCCTCGACCTGGCGAGCGGCCCCACCGGCACGACGATCTCGATCAGGGTGCCGTGGTGAACCCGGTCCGCGTCCTGGTCGTCGACGACCAGGAACTGGTCCGCGAGGGGATCGCGTCGCTCCTCGGCATCCAGCCCGGCATCGAGGTGATCGGCACCGCCGCCGACGGGGCCGCCGCCGTCGAGGCCGCCGCGTCCGCCGATGTCGTCCTGATGGACGTCCGCATGCCCGGCATGGACGGCGTCACCGCCACCACCGAGGTCCTCGCCCGCCACCCGTCCTGCAAGGTCGTGATGCTGACCACGTTCGACGACGACGAGTACGTCGTCCAGGCCATGCGCGCGGGGGCGGCGGGCTACCTCCTCAAGAACCTCCCGGCGGCCGAACTGGCCGCCGCCGTCCGGCTGGCCCGCTCCGGCGTCACCCAGCTCGACTCCACGATCACCCGCCGCCTGACCGCCGCCCTCCCCGACCCGGGCCTCCTCACCCCCCGCGAGACCGAGGTACTGCGCCTGATCGCCGACGGCGCCACCAACAAGGAGATCGCCGCACGCCTCTACCTCAGCGAGGGCACGGTCAAGAACCACATCTCCCGCATCCTGCAACGCCTCGGCCTCCGCGACCGCACCCAAGCCGCCCTCTACGCCCGCGACCAGAACCTCATCTAACCCAATTCACGCTCCAGAACGGCCGCGACCTCCCGATACCGGCTGACCGGCACCAGATGCACCCCGTCGAACGCCCCACTTTCCCGGACGGCCAGCACCTGCTCGCAAGCCGCCGCGACCCCCGCCGAACGATCCCGCTCAACAGCCTCGACGAGCTCCGCCGGAATGTCGATGTCCGGAATGGACGACGCCAAATTCCGGGCCATTCTCGCACTCGCCAAGACCATCACGCCGGCGTAGACGGGACCGTCCACCTCGACGCTCTCCCGCCACCGCAGCAAATTCTCCATCGAGTAACTGACCTGGACGAAGGTGAAGTCCGCGGTCTTCTTCCACGCCGGCACCCTGCGCAGGCCGGATGTCACCCCGACCTGGAACGGCCCGCAGCCTGCGAACGCCGAGGCCTCCCCGGCCGCCCGCGTCTCGTCCATCATCGCCCGGACGGTCAGCTCACTCGTGCGCCCGCCCGCCGAGGGCTTGTCCCCGTAAACGAACAGGAACCGCTCCACCCCATACGCCGCCGCCGTCAACAAATCGCGACGAAAGCCCAGCAGATTGCGGTCGCGCGAGTTCAAACAGGCGATCCCCCGCGCCCCCATGGCCTGAACCTCGTGAGCGACGGCCACACTCGACACGGTGGCCCGTCCAATATGGTTGTCCGGAATCAGAAACGAATCCGCGACAGGGCTCAGCACCCCGATCTGATGCCGCACCCGCGTCAAATCCGGCCGCGTAGGCGGCTCGACCTCACACACGACCTCAAACCCCATCCCCCGACCCTACCCACGCCCACTGACGGACGGGCTCCCATCACCGGGAAAGGCGCGAGAGAAACCGTTCCCGGTCGACGACGACACGCTCAATACGCCCGCTGCCCACCACCGTGCCGTGCTCATCGGTGGCCGTGCACCCGAAGACGAGCCGCGCCCCCTCGACCTCCAGCAGTTCGGCTTCGACCACCACCCGCATGCCCACAGGACTGGCCGCCCGATGCTCCAACTCCACACGCGTCCCGACCGAGGTCCGGCCTCCCTCCAGAGACCGCCGGACGGCCTCGACCGTCACCGCCTCCATGACCGCGAGCAGCCTCGGCGTCGCCAGCACAGGCACGTCGCCGCTGCCCACGGTGGACGCGGTGTCCTCGTCCCCGACCACAATGGACATCTCCGTCCGCAGTCCCGGCTCCACGCGTCACAACTCCCGCTCGAGACGCGGCCACGTCCCAGTACCGGCCGTCGGCACCGGACGCACCCCGTCGAATGTCATGCCCTGACCGTACCTTTACAACGAGCCTCTTCCCGATAGCGCGCAGGCTCCCCGACCGCGTCGCCCGCGAGGTTCAGCGCAGCTCTCAGCGGGGACCTCCCCCGGCATCCGACCACACCACCTCGCTTCCTTGGGAGTGACCATGTCCGACCCAGTGACCCGTCTGGACGAACGGTTCAGCGATCCCGGCGCCCAAGCCACGTCCTGGACGACCGCACGCGAAGCCCTGGAAAACGCACAACTGTTCTGGATCACCACCGTCCGCCCGGACGGACGTCCCCATGTCACGCCCCTGGTAGCCGTGTGGCTTGACGGCGCCCTGCACTTCTGCACCGGCCCGGGCGAGCAGAAGGCACGGAACCTCGCCGGGAATCCCCAGGTCGTCCTGACCACCGGCTGCAACCGATGGGACGAGGGACTCGACGTGATGGTCGAGGGCACGGCCCAGCGCGTCACCGACCGCGCCACCCTCGAACGTCTCGCCACCGCCTGGGCGGCCAAATGGGACGGCCAATGGCAGTACCAGGTCACCGAGACCGGCTTCTCCCACAACGGCGCAGACGACGTGCACGTCTTCTCGGTTCGACCGGCAAAGGCACTCGCCTTCGGCAAAGGCGACTTCACCCACACCACCCACGGATTCCCCGCCTGAACAGGGCGGGCACCATTCCTATCGCATAGTCTGTCGATCATGCGCATGCTGCACATCGGGCTGCGGGTCACCGATCTGGAACGCTCGCTCGCCTTCTACACAGCCTTGGGCTATGCCGAGCTCGGCCGTGTCCCCGAGACGGATTTCGGCAGCCTGACCATGCTCAAGCTGCCCGGCGATCCGTTCGTCAGCCTCGAACTCGTGCACGACCCCGCGCGACCGGTCAAGGACGGCGGCGCCGTCAACCACCTCGTCGTCCAGGTGGACGATCTCGATGCCACAATCGCCGAACTCGCAGCCAAGGGCGTCACCGCCGAGCCGCCGGCGGAGCTCGGTCCGGGATTCAGAACCTCCTGGCTGACCGATCCCGACGGCTACAGGATCGAACTCGTCCAGTGGCCCCCCGCCCACC
>NZ_VCKW01000230.1 GCF_005889715.1 Actinomadura soli | reverse complement strand
CGTCCCGCCCCCGGGACGGGACGACCCACCGGCACGCAACCCGGACGCCTCGGCCCCCGCGCCGAGCGTCCCGAGCCGCGCGCCGGTGGACCCGAGCCGCGTGCCGGGCGTCCCGAGCCGCGCGCCGGTAGTGCCGAGCCGCGTGCCGGGCGTCCCGAGCCGCGCGCCGGTGGTGCCGAGCCGCGTGCCGGGCGTCCGGAGCCGCGTGCTGGGCGGCCTGAGCCGCGTGCCGCGAATACCGAGCCGCGTGCAGGGCGGCCGGCCCCCGGGCCCCGGCAGCCCGCAGCGCGCACTCAGGGGTTCGGCGCGGGGACCGAGCCGTCCAACGGCGGCACGGGGTTCGGCGCCATGCCCGAGCAGTTCGACGCGCGGGTCGGCGGGCCCAAGCCGCGGCCTGACCGGTCGCGGGAGTTCCAGCCGCGCCGGACGGCCGGGTCGCGGCGCGCGGAGCGGGCGCGGCCGGAGCGGCGGACGCCCCGGACGCGGCAGCCCGCGGGCGCGCAGACGCGGCACGGCATGCCGCAGCGCCCCGGGCCGAGGGCGAGGCCGCGCGGCGGGCGGGGTCCCAGCGACCGGCTCGGCATCGGCGCGATCGTGCTGTCGACGGCGGTCGGCCTGTCCCTCCTCGGCATCGCCGAGCGGGCGCTGCTGGAGGGCGGGCCCATCGGCGGCTCGTCCGGTCCCATCGGCTCGCAGCGCGCGATCACGCCGCCGAAGCCCGGCGGCGTCCCCGGGCAGCCGTCGCAGCAGTCGCCCCGTCCCGGCCAGACCGGCGGGCCCGCGGCGCCGGACGGCCCGGACCTGCGGACCCTCGCCGCGCAGGTGCGGAAGCTGACCCTGGCGCAGCGCGGTGCCGCCGCCCGGCAGGTCTACGGCGCCGCGCCGTCGAGGGCCCCGGTCGTGGGCGCCACCCGGACGAGCGCCGACAAGACCTGGGTGTTCGGCACCACCGCGATCCCCGTCCCGGAGTCCAGCGCCGCCAACCCCGAGGTCGCGTTCTACGCGGCGCGCTGGACGGGCCGGGAGTGGCAGGCCGGGCTCTCCGGCGGGCGGCTGTTCAGCGACCTGCTCGGCGCCGTCCCCACGGACGTGATGCCCGCGGCGGAGGCGGCGGCGCTGCGCAGGTACGCGACCGTGACCGAGGAGCGGGCCGCCTCGCTCGTCAACGGCACGCGCACCGGCGACGCGCTGATGCTGCCGTGGAAGGTCGGCGAGGCCTGGGCGATGACGACCTCGGACGGTTCCGCGCGCCCGCTGGCGTCGCTGGCGTTCTCGGGCGGCGACGGACGCGTCCTCGCGTCCGGCGACGGTCGCCTGTACCGCTTCTGCGCCGACTCCGCCGGCCGCGCGATGGTCATGGTGATCCATCCGAGCGGCGTCGCCACCACCTACTACCGCGTGCGGGGCGTCCCGGCGAAGCTGCGCGACGGCGCCGCGGTCGAGCAGGGCGACACGCTCGGCCGCACCGGCGCCGACCTGCCCTGCGGCGGGGCACCGGCGCCGCGTGCCGAGGTCGCGTTCGGCGTCCGGCGCGGCGGCGGAACGGTCCCGCTCGAAGGCGCCCGGATCGGCGGCTGGACGTTCCGGGAGCGCGCCAAGCCCCTGGTCGGCTTCGCCGAACGCGGCGTCCTCCAGGTGCTTCCCGGGGGCCTGCTGGCCAACCTCGGCCCGGTCCCCCCGGCGGACGACGCGCCGCCGGCCTCGCCGCTCCCCGACGTCCCGCCGCTGGACGGCTCAGGACCGGTCGCCGCTCCGGCGCCGGCCGCAATCCAGAAGAGGAGTCCGATCGGTGCGAATTCGCAACAGTGATGATCCCGCGGTGCCCGGCTGGGTGCTGCGCGTGGTGCTCGTCGGCGCGGTGCTCGTGCTCGTCGGCGCGGCGACCCCGCAGGGCGCCGTCGCGGTCGCGAACGTGCAGTACTTCCTCAACTTCTACGCCGGCACGTTCGCGCTCGTCGCCTACACCACGGCGGTGATGAGCGGCCTGCTGGCGACCGAGCGGCTGATCCTGCAGATCCGGCACCGGGTGCTGGCGCAGGCCCTGCACCGCGCGTCCGCCGTCGTGGCGACGGCGATGCTGGTCGCGCACGTGGCGGTGAAGGTGATGGCCGGGCTGGCGCTGCCCGCGCAGATCGTCGTCCCGGACGGCGGCCCGGTCGGGATCGGCACGATCGCCGCCGACCTGATGATCCTCATCGTGATCACCGGGATGCTGCGGGCGCGGTTCGCGTTCCGCGGCAAGGCGTGGCTGTGGCGGTCGATGCACGTCCTCGCGTACGCGGCCTGGCCGATGGCGATCGTGCACGGCCTGATCGCCGGGCGGGCCGCGCCGTCGTGGGTGGTGCTCTCGTACGTGATGAGCGTGGTGTTCGTCGTCCTCGCGCTGATCACCCGCATCATCGTCGTGATCAAGCCGCGGGAGCTGCCCCGCGCGGGCGAGGAGATCGACGCGTTCTCCCGGCCGGACGGCGCCGGGCGCCGCCGCGACCGGCGCGCCATGGCGGAGCGGGAGCACGAGGAGGCCCGCGCCGCGGCGGCGGCCCGCGACGGCTACGGCGACCAGGGCGACTACGGCGACTACGGCCGTGACACCGAGGTCCTGCGATGAGCCCGACCGTCACCGTCTCCGGCATCGGCGGGCCCAGGCTGACACTCGGGTTCGACCGGTTCGACCGGCTGGACCTCGACCGGCACCTCGCCGTGCACGGCAAGCTCCGCGCCCCGTCGCTGGACGAGCTGGTCCGGGCGTGCGAGCAGGTCGACCTGCGGGGACGCGGCGGCGCCGGCTTCCCCTTCGCGCGCAAGCTGATGGCGGTGGCGGCGCGGGTGAAGTACCCGACCACCGACCCGCCCCCGCTGCTGCCGGGCGAGAAGCGCGACGCGCGCGGTTCCAGCGAGGACGTCGTCATCGTGGTGAACGGCGCCGAGGGCGAGCCGGGCAGCGCGAAGGACAAGGTGCTGCTCGGCCGGGCGCCGCACCTCGTGCTGGACGGGGCGCAGATCGCCGCGTCCGCGCTCGGCACGCAGCGGATCGTCGTCGCCGTCGAGGACGACGAGGCCGCCCGCTCGGTCCGCGCCGCGATCGTCGAGCGGCGGATGCCCGCGCGGATCGTCCGGCTGTCGGAGCGGTTCATCTCCGGGGAGAGCGGCGCGGTGGTCCGCGCGATCAACGGGGAGACGCCGATCCCGCCGGGCGTCAAGGTCCGCGCGTCGGAGTCCGGCGTGGACGGGTACCCGACGCTGCTGTCCAACACCGAGACGTTCGCGCAGCTCGCCGTCCTGGTCTCCCTCGGCCCCGACCTGTACGCGTCCACCGGGACGGAGGACGAGCCGGGCACCACGCTGCTGACCGTCGGCGGCACCCAGGTCGTGGAGGCGCCGCTCGGCACGCCGCTGCAGGCCGTCCTCGACCACTGCCAGGTGCCGCCGTCCCCGGGCGTGCTCGTCGGCGGCTACCACGGGATGTGGCTCGACCCGGCGGCCGTGTCCCGGGCCGTGCTGTCGCGCGCCGGGATGCGCCGGGTCGGCGGGACGGTCGGCGCCGGGATCATCCTGCCGCTCACGCAGGGCACCTGCCCGCTCGGCGAGGTCATGCGGATCGCCTCCTACCTGGCGGCGCAGTCCGCCGGGCAGTGCGGGCCGTGCCGGCTCGGGCTGCCGGACGTCGTCCGGTCGCTGAACTCCCTCAGCGAGGGGGGCGGGTCGGTGGAGGACGTGCGCCGCGCCGCCGGGGTCGGCCGGGGCCGCGGCGCCTGCACCCATCCGGACGGGACGGCCAGGTTCGTCCTGTCGGCGATGGAGGCGTTCGGCGCCGACATCGACGCGCACCGGTGGGGCGGCGGCTGCGGCCTCGCGACCTACGGGGTGCTGCCGCTGCCGATCCCGGACGGCACGGAGGGACGGGTCGCGATCGACTGGAGCCGCTGCGACGGGCACGGGCTGTGCGCGTACCTCGTCCCCGAACTGATCCAGCTCGACCGGTACGGCTTCCCGGTCGTGCTCGGCACCGACATTCCGTCCTGGATGGAGAAGGACGTGCAGAAGGCGGTCGCGATGTGCCCGGCGCTGGCGCTGCGCGTCGTCGCGGGCGTCCCCGACATTCCGTCGAGGCGCGGCTGACCGGCCTCTAGCGGCGGCCATTCCAGACGCTGAGAAATGACAAGACAAACATCGAAACCGTTGAACCTCGGACCCGGTCCGGTGCGTATCTCCCACCGAACCCCGCCGGGTCCGTCGAGAGATCCTCGGAAGGAGGAAGAGGTTCCTTGAGGAAATCCTACGGAATCGCCGAAACGCGGAGGCGGCCGCGCTTCCGCCGGGGCCGCGTGCTGCTGGTCCTGGCGGTCGTGGCCGCCGTGGCGGGCGCCTTCGCGGTCATCATGGCCCCGGTCGGCGTCCCCGCCAGCGGAGCGGCGAACCTCGGCGGCACCGTCAACACCCGCTGGGGACGGCTGAGCACCGACGACAGGAAGCTGCTCGTCGCCGTCAGGCAGGCCGGCCTGTGGGAGATTCCCGCAGGCCAGCAGGCACAGCAGCGGGCCACCCGGCCCCGGGTGCGGGAGGTCGGCGAGATCATCATGCAGCAGCACGTGCAACTGGACGCCGACGCCCGCGCCACGGCGCAGCGGCTCGGCGTGCTCCTTCCCAACGAGCCCAACGGGAGCCAGAAGAGCTGGCTGAGAGAGATGTCGGGCAAGTACGGGATCGATTATGACAAGACATTCGTGCTGCGGCTGCGCGCCGCGCACGGAAGTGTCTTCACCGTCATCGCCAAGGTGCGCGCGCAGAGCGAGAACACCGAGATCCGCGCGTTCGCCGAACGGTCGATGAAATTCGTCAACACGCATATGTCGCTGCTGGAGAGCACGGGCCTGGTGCCCAGGCGTGCCCTGCATTGACGTACATCCCACCCCGCAAAAGGGAGTACCTTTCCATGGGACCTAAGAAGAAGGCATTCGCCGTGATCATCCCGGCGCTCGCCCTTGCCACGTCGGTGAGCCAGGCGGTCGCCGGGACCGCGTCCGCGCAGCCGGGCCGGACCTTCCACGCCCCCGGCGACCCGACCGCGGACCCGTCCGCGGACCCCACCGCCGAGCCGCCCGCCGACCCGTCCGCGGAGCCATCGGCGGAACCGCCCGCCGAACCGCCCGCCGATCCGTCGGCGGACCCGTCGGCGCCCGCGGACCCGCCGGCCGACCCCTCCGCCGAGCCGTCCGCGCCCGCGCCCCCGCCGCAGAGCGCGGTGAAACCGGGACCGCGGCGCGACCAGTTCGTCGACATCCGCCGGGCCCCGCGCGTCCAGGTGCCGCGCACGTCCCGCGGCGGCTCGCGCGGCGTGTTCTCCGTCAACTGCGGCACGAACGACGGCCAGGCGCACAGCAACCCCGACAACGTCGTCGCGGCGCCCGGCGTCCAGAACGGCGCGCACCACATCCACGACTACGTCGGCAACCTCGACACCGACGCGTTCTCGACCGACGAGACCCTCGCCGCGGCCGGGACGACCTGCACCAACGGCGACAAGTCCACATACTTCTGGCCGGTGCTGCGGCTGCGCTCCGGCCAGGACGGCTCGGACCGCGCCGACCAGAGCCGCCTGGACGGAAACGTCGGCAGCATCGTCGAGCCCTCGTCGGTGCGCCTGCAGTTCCTCGGCAACGCGCGCAGCAGGGTGACGGCGATGCCGCCCTTCCTGCGGATGGCGACCGGCGACGCCAAGTCCGCGACGAACGGGCTGACCAACGCGAACGCGCTGTGGTCGTGCACCGGATTCCAGAACCGCGGCTTCACCGACAAGTACCCGCTCTGCCCGCGGGGCAGCCAGGTGCTCCGCATCCTGAACTTCGCGGGCTGCTGGGACGGGCAGAACACCGACAGCGCCAACCACCGGACCCACGTCTCCTTCGCCGACAAGCGGACGGGACAGTGCCCGCAGGGCACGACGGCCATCCCGCAACTGCGGATGACGCTGTCCTACCGGGTGCCCGCCAGGGCGCTGGCGTTCGCGCTCGACTCGTTCCCCGAGCAGGGGCACGACCCGGTGACCGACCACGGCGACTTCATCAACGTGATGGGCGACCGGCTGATGCGGCAGGCGGTCGCGGCCATCAACTCCGGCCGGCGCCGCTGACCGGAGCCCGCGTCCGGGAGAGCCGGACCGCCCGGGGTGACCCCGGACGCGGCCGGTGGGGACGGCGCGCCGCCGGCGACCTCCGGCGGCGCGCCTCACCGGCCGCCTGCGCACCCATCCGGACACCCGACCGTACGATCTTGCTATGAACATCGTGATCGCGGGCGGGCACGGGAAGATCGCGCTGCGGCTCTCGCGGCTGCTGGCCGCGCGGGGGGACACCGTGCTCGGGCTCATCCGCAACCCGGACCACGCGGGCGACGTGCGGGCCACGGGCGCCGGGCCGGTCGTGTGCGACCTGGAGTCCGCGGAGCCCGCCGACGTCACCGGGCACGTCACCGGCGCGGACGCGGTCGTGTTCGCCGCCGGCGCGGGCCCCGGCAGCGGCACCGCGCGCAAGGACACCGTCGACCGTGCCGCGTCGGTGCTGATGGCGGACGCGGCGGAGCGCGCGGGCGTCCGCGGCTTCGTCCAGATCTCCGCGATGGGCGCGGGCGAACCCCCGGCGCCCGGACGCGGCGACGTCTGGGACGCCTACATCCGGGCCAAGGGCGAGGCGGAGGACGACCTCCGCCGCCGCGACGCCCTCGACTGGCTGATCCTGCGTCCGGGCCGCCTCACCGACGACCCGCCCACCGGCCTCGTCACCCTCGCCGAACCGCCGATCGGGCACGACGTGGTGACCCGCGACGACGTCGCCGCGGTCATCGTGGCGCTGCTCGACGCGCCCGACGTCCGGCACCGCACGCTCGACCTGCTCAACGGCCCCACCCGGATCGCGGACGCCGTCGCGGCGTTGCGTCCCGCCCTCGGCGGCGGTCAGGGGGCGTAGCGGTCAGGCGGTGTAGAGGGCCGCGATCTCGTCCGCGAAGTCCTTCATCACGACGTTGCGCTTGACCTTGAGGCTGGGCGTCAGGTGACCGGCCTCCTCGGTGAGGTCGACCCCGAGGATCACGTGCTTCTTGATCGCCTCGGCATGGCTGACCGAGGTGTTGGCCGCGGCGACCGCGGCGTCGATCTCGGCGATGACGTCGGGGTCGCGGCGCAGCTCGTCCACCGTCATGTCCGCGGGCTTGCCGTGCCGCTCCTTCCACGGCCCGAGCGCCTCCTCGTCCAGCGTGACGAGCGCGGCGATGAACTTGCGGCCGTCGCCGACCACCAGGCACTGGCTGACCAGCGGATGCGCGCGGATCCTGTCCTCCAGCGGGGCGGGCGCGACGTTCTTGCCCGCCGCGGTGACGAGGATCTCCTTCTTCCGGCCGGTGATCTTCAGGAAGCCGTCGCCGTCGAGGGAGCCGAGGTCGCCGGTGTGGAACCAGCCGTCCTCGTCCAGGACCTCCTTGGTGGCGGCCTCGTTGTTCCAGTAGCCGCGCATGATGTTGACGCCGTGGACGAGGACCTCGCCGTCCTCGGCGATCCGGACGTCCACGCCCGGGATCGGCTGCCCCACGGTCCCGATCCTGATCGCGGTCGGGCGGTTGACGCTGGCCGGCGCGGTCGTCTCGGTGAGGCCGTAGCCCTCCAGGATCGTGATGCCGACGCCGCGGAAGAAGTGCCCGAGCCGCTCGCCGAGCGCCGCGCCGCCCGACACCGCGTACTTCACCTCGCCGCCGACCGCGGCCCGCAGCTTCTTGTAGACGAGCAGGTCGAAGACCCTGTGCTTCGCCTTCAGCGCGATCCCGGGGCCGCCGGCGTCCAGCGCGCGGCTGTAGCCGATGGCGGTCTCCGCCGCCGCCTTGAAGATCTTGCCCTTGCCGTCGGCGGCGGCCTTCTGCTCGGCGCCGTTGTAGACCTTCTCGAACACGCGCGGGACGGCGAGCAGGAACGTCGGCCGGAACGTGGCGAGGTCGGGCAGCAGGTTCGGGACGTCGCTGTGCCCGAGGATGATGCCGCCCTCGATGACGGCGACCTGGATCAGCCGGGCGAACACGTGCGCCAGCGGCAGGAACAGCAGCGTGGAGCTGCCGTCCACGGTGACCTCGGCGATCGCGCCCTGCACGGCGTTGCGGGCGGTCGACACCAGGTTCCCGTGGGTGATCTCGCAGCCCTTGGGACGCCCGGTCGTGCCTGAGGTGTAGACGAGCGTGGCGATGTCGGCGGCGTTGCGGGACCGGCGGCGCTCCTCGAGCACGTCGTCCCCGAGCTCGGCGCCCAGCCGGACGACCTCGTCGACGCCGCCCGCGTCGATGCCCCACACGTGCGCGAGCCCGGGCAGCCGCTCGCGGAGCCCCTCGACCGCCGCCACGTGCTCGTCCGTCTCGGCGAACACCGCCTTCGCGCCGGAGTCGCCGGCGATCCACTCGATCTGCTCGGCGGAGGACGTCTCGTAGATCGGGACGGAGACCGCGCCCGCCGTCCAGATCGCGTAGTCCAGCACGGTCCACTCGTAGCGGGTGCGCGACAGCAGCCCGACCCGGTCGCCGGGCTCGATCCCGGCCGCCATGAGGCCCTTCGCGATCCCGGCGGCCTCGGCCGCGAACTCGGCGGCGGTGACGGCGCTCCACACCGGCGCCTCGGCGGGACCGCTCTTGCGGCGCGCCACGATCGTCCCCGGTTCCTCGGCGGCCCGGGTGAAGGGCGCGTCGGTCAGTACGGCGGAGTCGGGGACCTCCACCATCGCGGGGACGCTGAACTCGCGCACGGCCTGCTCCTGTGGTCGTTCTTCGACAGGTGGACGGGGAAGTCCATGGAGGCTTCTCCGAAATCGCATAATACCCACGAGTAGCGGAAATGCCCTGTCCATCCGGCTATGGGCCTGAATGGGATTGAGACGGCGAGGGGCGGGGTAACGGCAGTGCAAAGGTCGTACGTCGTCGCCGGTGGGTGGTGTCCGGTCGCCTACTCTTAGGGCGCTCGCATAGGAACGGGTTCCGGGGGAACGCCATGTCGCTGCTCGAAATCATCGCGCTGACGGCCGACGACGCGCGGGCGGCGCAGGAGGGCGGGGCCGACCGGCTCGAAGTCGTCGCCGACATGGCCGCCGACGGCCTCACCCCCGATCCCGAACTCGTCGCCGCCGTGCGGGCCGCCACGTCCCTGCCGATCCGGGTGATGCTGCGGGCCAACGCGGGGTTCCGCACCTCGGGCCGCGAGCTCGACCGGCTGCGGCAGGCCGCCGCGGGCCTCGCCGAGGCGGGCGCGGACGGGTTCGTGCTCGGCTTCCTCGACTCGTCCGGCCATGTCGACACCGGCGCCGTGGGCAAGCTCTCCGCCGACGTCGCCCCGCTGCCCTGGACGTTCCACCGCGCGCTCGACCACGCCGCCGACCAGGCCCAGGCGTGGGACGTCGTGCGCGGGTTCGGCGGCGGGCTCGACACCGTGCTCACGGCCGGATCGGCGCGGGGCGTGGACGCCGGGGTGGACGTCCTCGTCCGCCGCGCCGCCGACGACCCCGCCGCCGCCAAGATGATCATGGCCGGGGGCGGGCTGCGCCGCAAGCACGTCGCGGCGCTCGCCGCCGCGGGCGTCACCGCGTTCCACGTGGGCACCGCCGTCCGCCCGGACGGCGCCTGGGACGCGCCGGTCGACCCGGCGCTCGTGCGCGAATGGCGCTCGCTGGTGTCCGCCGCGGCGGGCTGACCCCCCGCGCCCCGGCCCGGAGGCCGGGCGTTCTCGTGGGCCGCGCGCCCCATTACAGTCGGTTCATGAGGATCCATGTGGTGAGCGACGTCCACGGTCGGGCGGACGCGCTGCAGGCCGCGGCGGACGGCGCCGACGCGCTCATCTGCCTCGGCGACCTGATCCTGTTCGTCGACTACCAGGACCACGGGCAGGGGATCTTCGCCGACCTGTTCGGGCAGGACAACGCCGACCGGTTCATCGAGCTGCGGACCGAGAAGCGCTTCGACGAGGCCCGCGAGTTCTCCCGGGCCCTGTGGGCGTCCCTCGACGGCGACGCGTGGCCGCACATCGAGCGCGCCGTCGACCGGCAGTACGCCGAGCTGTTCGCGGCCATGCCGTCCCCCGCGTACCTCACGTACGGGAACGTCGACGTCCCGCGCATGTGGGGGCGGCACCTGCGCGACGGGCACCGCGTCCTGGACGGCGAGACCACCGAGATCGGCGGCCTGCGGTTCGGTTTCGTCGGCGGCGGCCTGCGCACCGAGTACCGCACCCCCTACGAGCTCGACGACGACGCGTACGCCGCGAAGGTCGAGGCCGTCGGCGACGTGGACGTGCTGTGCAGCCACATCCCGCCCGCCGTCCCCGAACTGCTGTACGACACGGTCGCGCGCCGGTTCGAGCGGGGGAGCGAGGCGATCCTGGACGCGATCCGCCGGACGCAGCCGAAGTACGTCCTCTTCGGGCACGTCCACCAGCCGCTGGCGAGCCGGATGCGCATCGGCCGCACCGAATGCGTGAACGTGGGTCACTTCCGTGCCCGTGGCGTGCCGTACGTCCTGACGGTGTGAAAGGTACTTTCTCTACGACAAGGGGCCCGCGCGGGCCCGACCAGAGCCAAGGGAGACGCAGATGGCGGACCGCACCAGCTCCTCCATCACGGTCGAGGCGGGGAAGGCCGAGATCATGGCGGTGATCGCCGACCTGGAGGCCTACCCGAAGTGGGCGAGCGGCATCCGCGGCGTCACCGTCGGGGAGACCGGCGAGGACGGCCGCGCGTCCCGCGCCAAGCTGACGTTCGACGGCGGCGTGTTCATCGACACCATCGGCCTCGCCTACACGTGGAAAGGTGACGACCACGTGACGTGGAAGCTGGTAGAGCCGGGCTCGGTCGTCACCGGCCTGCACGGCTCCTACACCCTGGAGGAGGCGGACGGCTCCACCGAGGTGACCTACGAGCTCGCCGTGGACGTCCGCATCCCGCTCATCGGCATGGTGAAGCGCAAGGGCGAGAAGCGGATCATCGACTCCGCGCTCAAGGGCCTCAAACGCCAGGTGGAGGGCTGACCACCGCGGAGGCGATACATTTCACGCCGAAGACGGATGGAAGATGGACCCATGAGCGACCAGGACGGCGGCCTGGGCCGGCACCCGTGTGACGCGGGACGGCCTCCGCTCGACGCCGCCCTGGACCTCGTGGCCGTGCTCGACCGCGCCGCGGCGGACCGGACCGGATCCGGCCGTGCCGCCCCCGGCGGTGCCGCGCCCGGCGGCGCCGCATCCGGCGGTGCCGCGGCGGGCCGGACCGGCTCCGGCCAGACCGCCTCCGGCCGTACGCGCCGCTACCGTCCGCCGGAGGCGTCGGGACGCCCGCGGGCGGGTAGGTCCGAGCGGTCGGACCGCCCCGGGACGGGCGAGCCGTGGTCCGCCGCCACCGGCGGCGACCCCATCGACATCGGGTAGTGCGGTGCCGGCGCCAGCCGTGCCGCGCGAGGAGGAGGAAGCGTACATGGCCCTGACCATCGGCGTGGACGTGGGCGGCACGAAGGTCGCCGCCGGGGTCGTCGACGACCGGGGAACCATCCTGGAGAAGGTTCGCCGGCCCACCCCGTCGACCAACCCCAAGGAGACCGCCGAGACCATCGCCGAGGTCGTCGACCTGCTGAAGGGCAAGTTCGAAGAGGTGTCGGCGGTCGGCCTCGGCACCGCCGGGTTCGTCGACGAGGACCGCTCCAATGTGCTGTTCGCGCCCAACCTGGCCTGGCGCGAGGAGCCGATCAAGGAGAAGGTCGAGAGCCTGGTCGGGCTGCCCGTCGTCGTCGAGAACGACGGCAACGCCACCGCGTGGGGCGAGGCCAGGTTCGGCGCCGGACGCGGCGAGAACTTCCTCGTCCTGGTCGCCCTCGGCACCGGCATCGGCGGCGGCATCATCATCAACGGCGAGCTGTACCGGGGCCGGTTCGGCATCGGCGCCGAGATGGGCCACTTCCGGGTCGTCCCGGACGGCCGCCGCTGCGGCTGCGGCAACCGCGGCTGCTGGGAGCAGTACGCCAGCGGCAACGCCCTCGTCCACGAGGCCCGCGACCTGGCCCGGGTCGCGCCCGCGATGGCCGGACGGCTCCTCGAACTCGGCGACGGCCGTCCGGAGAACATCAGCGGCCCCGAGGTGTCGCAGGCGGCCCGCGAGGGCGACAAGGCGGCGCTGGAGTGCTTCCGCACCATCGCGCACTGGGCGGGCCAGGGCCTCGCCGACCTCAGCGCCATCCTCGACCCGGGCGCGTTCATCATCGGCGGCGGCCTGTCGGACGCCGGCGACCTGCTCCTCGACCCGATCCGCGCCGCGTTCGAGGACGCGCTGACGGGCCGCGGCCACCGCCCGCTGCCCGACATCCGCATCGCCGAGCTGGGCTCCGCCGCGGGCATCGTCGGCGCCGCCGACCTGGCGCGCGTCCGGCCCCTTCAGGACGTCGTCGTCTAGACGTGCCGTCCGTCCGCCTGCTGAGCTACAACGTCAGGTCGCTGCGCGACGACCCGGCCGCCGTGGCGCGCGTCGTCCGCGCCCTCGCCCCGGACGTCGTCTGCCTGCAGGAGGTCCCGCGCTTCTGGACGTGGCGGATCCAGCGCCGCCGCCTCGCCCGCGCGTGCGGCCTGGACATCGCGGCGGGACGGCGGGCCTGCGGGCTCGCCGTCCTCGCCGCGCCGCACGTCCGCCGGGTGGCCCGCGAGTTCCACCTGCTCACGCCCGACCCGGACCTGCACCGCCGGGCCCTGGCGATCGCCGTGCTGGAGACCGGCGGCGCCCGCTTCCTGGCCGCGTCCACCCATCTCGACCTGCGGGACGGGCCGCGGCTCCGGCACGTCCGCGAGGTCCTCGCCCACCTCGAACGGGCCCGCGACCGCCACCGGGCCCCGGTCGTGCTCGCCGGGGACGTCAACGAGGAGCCCGGCGGCACGTCCTGGAGCCTCCTCACCGGCCACTTCCAGGACGCCTACGCGGTCGCCCCGGAAGGCGAGGGGCCGACCTTCTCCGCCCGCGACCCGCGCAGGCGCATCGACGGCGTCTTCGCGGACCCGGAGGTCGGGATCACCGCCTGCGGGGTCCCGGCGGGCGACGCCGTCACGGCCGACTACCCGAAGGCCACCGATCACCGGCCGGTACTGGCCGAACTCGAGGTGCCCTAGACGACGGCCCCGTCGTCGGGGTCCCTCGGCTCGTCGCCCATGCGGAGGACGAGGGTGACGAACCCGCCGATGAAGGCGGCGACGGCGAGGAACGCGGCCCAGCCGGGGACGTCCCAGTCGAGGACGACGGTGACCAGGAGGTAGAGCGGGCCGCCGATGAGGGCGATCCAGGCGCCCTTGGTGAGGGGGTCGGCGCTCGGGAGCGGCGGGGGAG
>NZ_VCKW01000022.1 GCF_005889715.1 Actinomadura soli | reverse complement strand
GACGGCATACGAGGTGTCTTAGGGTCTCGTGGGCTCGGAGATGTGTATAAGAGCCAGACCAGCGGCAGGGCGGCGGGCGGGCCGGACCGCGCGTCCGCCGCCCTGCCGATGGTCGTCGCGTTCGGCTCCGGCGGGCTCGTCGCGCTCATCGGAGTGGCGCTCGGCTACCTGCTGGGCCGCCGCTCCCGCCGCTGAGCGGCCGGAGGGACGTCAGTTCACCGCGACGAGGTCGACGACGAAGATGAGCGTCTCGCCCGGCTTGATGGCCGGGCTCGGGCTGCGGTCGCCGTAGGCGAGGTGCGGCGGGATGACGAGCTTGCGGCGCCCGCCGACCTTCATCCCGGCGATGCCCATGTCCCAGCCCTTGATGACGCGCCCGGCGCCGAGCTGGAAGTCGAACGTGCCGCCCCGGTTCCAGGACGCGTCGAACTCCTCGCCGGTGGACCACGACACGCCGACGTAGTGCATCGACACGTCCGAGCCCTTCGCGGCCTCCGGACCGTCGCCCTCGCTGATGTCGGTGATGTCGAGGTACGTGGGCGGCTGTCCCTCGGGGAAGTCGATCTCGGGGCGTTCCAGGGCCATGAACGGGCTCCAGCGTCTCGTCGTGATGGGAACTGCTCAGCCTAGCCGTAACGCGCCCTCACGAAAGAGGATCCGGCCCGTTGGCAGATTGCGACGGTTTCGCAGGTGGGCGGCGTCCGGTAGACCCGTGTGCATGAGGCGGCTGCGGATCGGGATCGACACGGGCGGGACGTTCACCGACGTCGTCGCGCTGGACGAGGACGGCGGCGGGCTCGTCACCACGAAGACGCCCTCGACGCCCGCCGACCCGGCGGAGGGGTTCGCCGGCGGCGTCGCGAAGGTCCTCGCCCTCCTCGGCGCGGAGCCGGCGGACGTGGCCGCGCTGTCGCACGGCACGACCGTCGCGACGAACCGGCTCCTGGAGGACCGGATCGACGACCTCGGCCTCATCACCACCGAGGGCTTCGGGTCGATCCTGGAGATCGCGCGGCAGAGCGTCCCGGACGGCTACGGCAACAGCTACTTCTGGGTGAAGCCGCCGCGGATCGTCCCGGCGCACCGGGTGCGGACGGTCGGCGGGCGGCTCGACCACACCGGCGCCGAGCTGCGTCCCTTCGACGAGGAGTCGGCGGTCGCGGCGGCCCGCTGGTTCCGCGACGAGGGGATCCTCGCGATCGGGGTGTGCTTCCTGCACTACTACGCCGACCCGTCGCACGAGCTTGCGATGCGGGACGTGCTGGCCCGCGAGCACCCGGACGCCGTGGTGTCGCTGTCGTGCGAGGTGCTGCGCGAGTACCGCGAGTACGAGCGGTCGGTGACGACGCTGGTGGACGCCGCCGTCAAGCCCGCGATGAACGGCTACCTCGCGCGGATCACGGAACGGCTTTTGGGGCGGGTCGCGTCCCGGCTGCTGGTGATGAAGAGCAACGGCGGCGTGCTGTCGGCGGAGGAGGTTGCCCGCCAGCCGATCACGACCGTCCTGTCGGGCCCGGCGGCGGGGGCGCTCGGCGCGGCGTTCGTGGTCTCCCGCAGCGGGCACGGCTCGGTGGTGACGCTGGACGGCGGCGGGACGTCCACCGACGTCGCGGTCGTCCTGGACGGCGAGCCGACCCTCACCACCGAGGGCTCGATCGGCCGCCATCCCGTCAAGATCCCGATGATCGACATCGTGACGGTCGGGGCGGGCGGCGGGTCGGTCGCGTGGCGGTCGCCGGAGGGCGCGCTGAAGGTCGGGCCGCGCAGCGCGGGCGCCGACCCCGGCCCGCTCTGCTACGGGCGCGGCGGCACCGAGGTGACGGTCACGGACGCGCACGCCGTCCTCGGCCGCGTCCCTCCGCATCTGCTCGGCGGCGAGGTCCCCCTGGACGTGGCCGCCGCCCGCGCGGGCCTCGGCGCGCTCGCCGAGGGGCTCGGCCTGCCGGTCGAGCGGGCCGCCGCGGGCATCCTGGAGATCTCGGCGTGGAACCAGGCCAACGCCATCCGGCAGATCACCGTCAAGCGGGGCCTGGACGTCCGCGACTACCCGCTGGTCGCGTTCGGCGGGTCCGGGCCGCTGCTCGCGTGCCGGCTGCTCGACGTCCTCGGCCTGCCCGCCGCCGTCGTCCCCGAGAACCCGGGCAACCTCTCGGCGTTCGGGCTGCTCACGGTCGACGTGAAGAACGACTACGTCCGGACGCGCGTCGTCCGGGACGCGGAGCTCGACCCCGCCCTCCTGGACGCGGTCTACGCCGACCTGGAGACGGAGGCCGCGCGGGCGCTGGCGCGCGAAGGGTTCCCGGAGGCGGGCCGCCGCTTCGCCCGCTCCGCCGACCTGCGCTACTACGGGCAGGCGTTCGAGGTGCGGGTCCCCGCGCCCGCCGGGCGCCCGGACGAAGGGTTCCGCGCCGACGTGGTCCGCCGGTTCCACGACGCCCACGAGGCCCTCTACGGCTACTGCCACCGGGACGACCCGCGGCATCCCGTCGAGTGGGTCAACCTGCGCGTCTCCGGGATCGGCCCGATCGCCCGGCCGGACCTCACCGAACGGCCGAAGGGAGACGGCGACCCGTCGCGCGCCAGAACCGGCACGCGGGCGGTCTACTTCGACGAGTGGGAGGAGACGGCCGTCTACCGCCGCGAGAGACTCGCCCCCGGCGACACCGTGACGGGCCCGGCCGTCATCGAGGAGTTCGGCTCGACGCTCCCGCTGCACCCCGGCTTCACCGCGGACCTCGACGGCTACGGCAACCTGGTGGTGACCCGATGACCGCACCCGGGATCGACCCGATCCTGCTGGAGATCGTCGAGGGGACGCTCGCGTCCGTCGAGCGGGAGGTCGAGACGGCCATCGCGCGGACGGCCCGCTCCCCGATGATCCGGGACGCGCACGACTTCCGCGCGGGCATCCACGACCGCCGCCTCCGCAAGCTGACCGGACGCTCCTACTCGGCGCTCGTCCAGCCGATCGCCCGCGACTTCCCGCTCGGGGAGATGCGGCCGGGCGACGTGTTCTTCCACAACGACGTGTACCTGTCGGAAGGCGGCATCGGGCATCTGCCGGACCTGTGCGTCACCGTCCCGGTGTTCCACGGCGGCGAGGTGGTCGCGTTCGTCCAGGCGTTCGGCCACCACGACGACATCGGCGGCGCCGTCCCCGGGTCGATGCCGAGCCATGCCCGCAGCGCGTTCGAGGAGGGCCTGATGGTCCCGCCGATCAAGCTGTGGGACCAGGGCGTCCCGAACCGGGCGGCGCTGACGATCATGACCCGCAACTCGCGGATGCCCGACTCCCTCGCCGGCGACCTGGACGCCGAGTGCTCCGCCTGCCTGATGGGCGCCCGCCGCCTCGGCGACCTGTTCGCCCGCTACGGCCGCGCCGGCGTCGAGGCGTGCTTCGACGCGATCATCGACCGGACGACGGAGACGTTCCGCCGCGAGCTGCTCGCCAAGATCCCGGACGGCACGTTCGTCTGGGAGGACTACGCCGAGCACGACGGCGTCGACCCGCCGCGCCTGCACGCCCAGCGCATCACGCTGACGGTCGACAAGGCGGCGGACGTCCCGCTCGTCATCGACTTCGCCGGGACGTCCCCGCAGGCCAAGGGCCCGATCAACCACGCGGGCGACTACTGCGACGGGGTCTTCCTGAAGAAATGGCTGGCGCCCGTCCTGCGGAACCTGGCCGACACGCCGGAGCGGGCCGCCGAGATGGACGTCAACGAGGGCGTCGTGCCGCTCATCGAGATGCGGTTCCCGGAGAAGGGCACCCTGCTCACGCCCGTCTTCCCGGCGCCGACGAACGCCCGCACGTTCGTCATCCTGCGGCTGCTCGGCGTCCTCGCGGGCGTCCTGGCGAAGGCCACCGGCGGACGGATGCCCGCCGACCAGGAGACGATCCGCTACACCGGCGTCTACGGCGAGGACGACCGCGGCCCGTACCTGATGCGGGAAGTCCTCGGCGGGGGTTCCGGCGGCCGCTACTACGCGGACGGCGAGGACACGATCCACGTCGTGCCCGACTCCCGCAACATCCCCGCCGAGTTCGCCGAGGCCCGCTGGCCGTTCATCGTCGAGCGCCTCGGCCTCGCCGCCGACTCCGGCGGGCCGGGGGAGTACCGGGGCGGGCTCGGCTACGACAAGCACATCCGGATGCTCCGCGACGCCCACTACATGTCGATCGCCGACCGGTCGATCCTGTCGTGCTGGGGCGTCAACGGCGGCCGCGCCGGACGTCCCTTCCGCGTGGACATCGACGGCGAGGAGATGGACGGCCTCGTGGACGACCGGCCCGTCAAGGCCGGGCAGGTCATCCGCATCCGCACGACCGGGGGTGGCGGCTGGGGCGACCCCCTGGACCGCGACCCGTCCCGCGTGGCGGCCGACGTGCGCGACGGCAAGGTCTCCCTCGAAGGCGCCCGCGACGACTACGGCGTCGTCCTGACCGGCGGCCTCGTCGACGAACGAGCGACCACGGCCCTGCGGGCGCGGCGGCGCGCCGAACGCGGCCCGGCGCCGTTCTTCGACCGGGGGCCCGGCTATCCCGAACTGTCCGGCGGGCTGTCAGCCGCCGACGTCGACGCCGTCGAGTAGGTCCGGAAGCGATGGGACGTGAACGCGGTGCCGTCCACGAGGAGGTCGGACCGGGCGCGGGTGCCGTCGGCGGCGAAGAACGCCGTCTCGCGGATGCTCCATGCGTCCCAGGCGCCGGCGTACTCGGGGCCGTCGCGGTCGATGGCGCGGGCGCGGCGCAGGTCGCGCGGCGCGTCGATCCAGATCCGGAACGCGGCGGGCGACCCCGCCCACGCGGCCCCGACGCCCTCGACGATCAGGACGGGCCCCACCGGGATCTCCTCCTCCGCGCCGTACACGTCACGGTGCCAGTCGTAGCGGCGCAGGGCGGCGGGCCGCCCGTCGCGGAGCGGGTCGAGGACGGCCGCGCGGAGCGGTCCCCACCAGGTGAGCGGGTCGGCGTCCCACGGCACCCGGAAGTCGTCCGACCGCACCACCGGCGCGCCCACGAGAACCTCCGCGAGATGACCGGCGAACGTCGACTTGCCCGCGCCGCTCGGCCCGTCGATCGCGACGAGGCGCGCCGGACCGCACGACGGCGGCAGGGCCGGCAGCCGCGCGGCGAGCGCGGGGTAGGTCAGGGCGGCGCCCGGCGTGAACGGCACGGACGGCATACTTCCAGGACGGACGGAGAGGGGCCACGAATGGACCTGCTCGGCGCGACGGGCGGCGGCTCGGTGCGGATCGCGGGACGCGGCCTGCCACGCGAGGAGCTGCTCGGCTGGGCGTCGGCCGTGGCCGCGGAGATCCGGGGCGCGGACGCCGTCGCCGTGCACGCCACGGCGTCCCTGGAGACGGTCGCGGCGGTCGTCGGCGGCCTCCTCGCGGGCGTCCCGGTCGTGCCGCTGCCCCCGGACTCCGGCCCGGCCGAACGCGCCCACATCCTCAACGACTCCGGCGCGGGCCTCCTCCTCGCCGCCCGCGACGCCACCGCACGGGCGGAGGGCGAACCACCGCTCATCCCCGTCGACGCGCTCCCGCACGACGGGAACACGAACACCGGGCCGGACGCCGGGGCCACCGCGCTGATCCTCTACACCAGCGGGACGACGGGCGCGCCGAAGGGCGTGCTGATCTCGCGCGGCGCGATCGCCGCCGGGCTGGACGCGCTCGCAGACGCCTGGGCTTGGACGCCGGACGACGTCCTCGTCCACGGGCTGCCCCTCTTCCATGTGCACGGGCTCGTCTTGGGCGTCCTCGGGGCGCTGCGGGTCGGCTCACCGCTCGTGCACACGGGACGGCCCAAGCCCGACTCCTACGCCGCTGCGGCTCAGAACGACGGCGGGAGCCTGTTCTTCGGCGTCCCCACCGTCTGGTCGAGGACGGCCGCCGAGCCGTCCGCCGCGCGGGCCCTCCGCGGCGCGCGGCTGCTCGTCTCCGGCAGCGCGCCCCTGCCCGTGCCCGTCTTCGAGCGGCTCGCGCGGCTCACCGGGCACCGTCCGGTCGAGCGGTACGGCATGACCGAGACGCTCATCACGATCAGCGCCCGCGCCGACGGCGACCGGCGTCCCGGCTACGTCGGCACCCCGCTGACCGGCGTCGAGACCCGCCTCGCCGCCGAGGACGGCGGCCCCGCCCCGGCGGACGGCGAGACGCCCGGCGAGCTGCACGTCCGCGCCCCGCTGCTGTTCAAGGGGTACCTCAACCGCCCCGACGCCACCGCGGAGTCGTTCGCCGCGGACGGCTGGTTCCGCACCGGCGACATCGCGACCATCGGCCCGGACGGCTGGCACCGCATCGTCGGCCGCGCGTCCACCGACCTGATCAAGAGCGGCGGCTACCGGATCGGCGCGGGCGAGATCGAGAACGCGCTGCTCGCGCATCCGGGCGTCCGGGAGGCCGCCGTCGTCGGAACCCCGCACGACGACCTCGGCGAGCAGGTCACCGCGTACGTCGTCGCGGACGGCGTCGCCGAAGGGCAGCTGATCGACTTCGTGGCGGAGCGGCTGTCGGCCCACAAGCGCCCCCGCGTGGTGCACCTGGTCGGGTCGCTGCCGCGCAACGCCATGGGCAAGGTCGTCAAGACCCGCCTGGGCGACATCACGCCGTAGCCGCCGGCGCGGCCGCATGACACCTGTCATGCCGATCGGCTGACAGGCGCCGCCTGAACCGGTGATACGCGCTTCTACCGGCGGACTCGCCCCGATCGCGACGCTTGGGGCATGGATACGAGCACAGCCATCCGCGTCGAGGGACTCCGCCAGCGGTACGGGGACTTCGAGGCCGTCGCCGGGATCTCCTTCGAGGTCAGGACCGGTGAGCTGTTCGCGCTCCTCGGCACGAACGGTGCCGGCAAGACGACGACCCTCGAAGCCCTGGAGGGGCACCGGGCCGTCCACGAGGGGACCGTCCGGGTCCTCGGCCGCGACCCGCACCGCGAGCGCCGCGCCGTCCGGCCCCGGATCGGCATCATGCTGCAGGAGGGCGGCTTCTTCGCCGACCTCACCGTCGCCGAGACCGTCGACCACTGGCGCGGCTTCACCCCCGCGCCCCGCGGCCGCGACGAGGCCGTCGCCCTCGCCGGCCTCACCGAGAAGGCCGGCGTGCGGGTCCGGCAGCTGTCCGGCGGCCAGAAACGCCGCCTCGACCTCGCGCTCGCGCTGCTCGGCCGTCCCGCCGTGCTGTTCCTGGACGAGCCGACCGCCGGCATGGACCCCGAGGCCCGGCACACCACCTGGAAGATCGTCCGGGACGTCGTCGCGAGCGGCGCCACCGTCGTGCTGACCACCCACTACCTGGAGGAGGCCGAGCGGCTCGCCGACCGGCTCGCCATCCTGCACCGGGGCCGGATCAAGACGTCCGGGACGGTCGGCGACGTCGTCGCCGGGTACGGCGATCGCATCAGCTTCCAGCTGCCCGGACGCGTCCGGGTCGCCGAACTGCCCGCGCTGGGCGGCGCCCGCGCCGACATCACCGTCGACGGCGGACGCACCGTCGCCTCCTACACCGTGACCGGCACCGGCCTCCAGGCGGGCCTGTACGACCTGCTCCGCTGGGCCGAGGAGGAACGGGTCCCGCTGGACGGCCTGCAGGCCCGCAGCGCCTCCCTCGAAGACGTCTTCCTCCGCACCGCCGCCGAAGGAACCACCCGATGAACCTCGCCGCGACCTCCCTTCCCGCCGTCTCCCTCTCCGCCATGCTCCGCGTCTCCCGCCTCGACCTCACGCTCCTGTGGCGCAACAAGTCGTCCCTGGTCACCGTCTTCGGCCTGCCGGTGGTGTTCGCGGGGATGCTCGTCCCGATGAAGGGCGTCGACATGGGCGGCGTGGACGGCGCGCTCCTGCAGGGCACCGGCCACCTCGGCTTCTTCCTCGTCTTCGGCGTCCTGATGAACCTCGTCACCGTGTTCACCGCCCGCCGCGAGGACCTGACCCTCAAGCGGCTCCGCGGCACCGCGCTGTCGGACGCGGAGATCACCGGCGGCAGCGTCCTCACCGCGACCGGGATGTACGCCGTCCAGGCGCTGGCGCTGCTCACCGTGCTCGGCGTCGCGCTCGGCGGCCGGTTCCCCGCCGACCCGGTCCTCGTCCTGGCGGGCCTCGCGGGCGGTGTCGCCGTCTTCGCGGCCCTGGCGTTCGCGCTCTCCGGCGTCAGCCCGAGCGCCGAGCTGGCGCAGCTCACCGTCCTGCCGATCGTGTTCGGCTGCATGCTCGGCGCCGGCGTCATGTTCCCGCTGGACGACCTGCCCGGATGGCTCGCCCAGATCAGCCGGTTCACCCCGCTCAGCCCCGTCGTGGAGATCACCAGGACCGGGTACTTCGGGCAGGACTTCCACGACCACTCCGCGCACCCGTCCGTCGGCGTCCTGGCGGGCTGGCGCACCTGCCTGCCGTCCTTCGGCGTCCTCGCCCTCTGGGCCGTGCTCGGCCGCGCGCTCGCCGCCCGCTGGTTCCGCTGGGAACCCCGCCATGCCTGATCGACCGCCCGGCACCGAATACAGTGCGGGACGGGAGGGAGGCGGGACATGACGGTCGCGACCACGGCGGACCTCGAAGCGCGCGACACCCGCAGGCTCGAACGCTACCGGCGGATCACCTACCGCTCGTTCCTGTGCGCCGCCGTCGGCTTCGTCGTGCCGAGCCTCGCCGGGCTGGGCATCGCCTACACCGACGGCCGCATCGGCGTCCCCCTCGCCGTCCTGGTTCTCGCGGGACTGGCCCTGCTCAGCTGGTACTACGCGCGGCTCGTCAAGACGGGCCTGGCGGGCAGGGCGTCGCGCCGCGACATCGTGCTCAGCGGTACGCTGGCGGCCGCGCTGAGCGTGATGATCCTGACCGGCCCGCTGTTCAACGTCATCCCGGCCTTCTGGGTGTCCGCGGTGGTGCTGTCACCGCTCAGCCGCAGGCAGATGGCCGCCCTGTGCGTCGTCGTCGCGGCGTTCTGCTCGCTCCTCACCACGGTCGCCGCGCAGCGTCTCGCCCCGGACGGAGCGCTCCCCTGGTACGGGCTCCTTCCGCTCATGTTCGGGATCTACGTCGTCGGCTGCGGCGTCACCGTTTTCCTCAACCGGTACCAGCGCCGCATGTGGGAGATGCACCGGGAGACCCACGCCGCCCGCGACGCCCTCGCCCGGCTCGCGGTCACCGAGGAGCGGCTCCGCTTCTCCCGTGACCTGCACGACCTCCTCGGCCACAGCCTCTCCCTCATCGCGGTGAAGAGCGAGCTGGCCATGCGGTTGGCGGGCACCGACCCCGACCGCGCCGGCGCAGAGATGGCCGACGTCCGCCGGACCGCGCGGGAGGCGCTGCGCGAGGTGCGGTCCGCCGTCAGCGGGTACCGCGCCGCCGAGCTGGACGCCGAGCTGGCCGGAGCCCGGGCCGTGCTGGAGGCCGCCGGGATCCGCTGCGAGATCGGCGACCCGCCGGACACGCTGCCGCCCGAGGTCCGCTCGGTGCTGGCCTGGGTCATCCGGGAGGGCGCCACCAACGTGATCAAGCACAGCGAGGCGCGGCGCTGCGCCGTCGCGCTCACCGCCTACGACGGGTCCGTGGTGCTGGAGATGCGCAACGACGGCGTCCACGGCCCCGCCGCCGGGCAGGGTGACGGGAGCGGTTCCGGCCTCACCGGGCTCGCCGAGCGCGTCGCCGTCCTCGGCGGCGAGGTCACGTCCGGGCGCCACGGCCGCGACGGCTTCCTGCTGCGCGCCGCCGTCCCGCTCCCCGCAAGCGACAAGGGCACCGCCCCCGGCAAGGGCGCCGCTCCCGCCGGGGCGGTCGCCGGGAGGACGGCGTGATCCGCGTCCTGCTGGCCGACGACGAGCACCTCATCCGCGGCGCCGTCGCCGCGCTGCTCGGCCTGGAGCCCGACCTGGAGGTCGTCGCCGAGGTCGGCCGCGGCGACGAGGTCGCCGCCGCGGTCGCCGAGCACGCCCCGGACGTCGCCGTCCTCGACATCGAGATGCCCGGCGCGGACGGCCTCACCGTCGCCGAACGCCTCACCGCGTCCGGCGCCCGCTGCTCGATCTGCATCCTGACGAGCTTCGGCCGCCCCGGCTACCTGCGCCGCGCCATGGCCGCCGGCGTCCGCGGCTTCGTCGCCAAGGACGCCCCCACCCAGGAGCTCGCCGCCGCCATCCGCAAGATCCACGACGGCGGCCGCTACCTGGACGCCGAGCTCGCCGCCAGTGCCATGGCGGCGGGCGACAATCCCCTCACCGACCGCGAACGCGAGGTCCTGCGCCTCACCGGCACCGGTGCCGAGACCGCCCGCATCGCCTCCCAGCTGCACCTGTCCGAGGGCACCGTCCGCAACTACCTGTCCACCGCCATGACCAAACTGGGCGAATCCAACAGGCTCGCCGCCGTCCGCGCCGCACGCGACATGGGCTGGATCTGAGGGCCCGTTAGTCTGTTCGGCGTGAGCGAGCCTCTCGTAGCGCGGATGCAGGAGTTCGGCGAGACGATCTTCGCCGAGATGTCGGCCCTCGCCGTCCGGACCGGCGCGATCAATCTCGGCCAGGGCTTCCCGGACGAGGAAGGCCCGAAGGCCGTCCTGGACGCGGCCGTCGAGGCGATCCGGACCGGCGCGAACCAATACCCGCCCGGGCCGGGCCTGCCGCAGCTCCGGGAAGCGGTGTCGGCGCAGCGGCTGGCGCGGTACGGGTTGTCGTACGACCCGGCGACCGAGGTTTTCGTCACCGTGGGCGCGACCGAGGGCATCGCGGCGTCGGTGCTGGCCCTCGCGGGTCCCGGCGACGAGGTCATCGTCTTCGAGCCCTACTACGACTCCTACGCGGCCGTGATCGCGCTCGCGGGGGCGGTGCGCAGGCCCGTCACGCTCCGTCCGGTCGAGGGGCGCTTCACGTTCGACCCCGACGAGCTGCGCGCGGCGGTCGGCCCCCGCACCAGGGCGATCCTGGTGAACTCGCCGCACAACCCCGCCGGGACCGTGTTCACGCGCGCCGAGCTGGAGGCCATCGCCGGTGTCTGCCGCGAGCACGACCTCGTCGCGATCACCGACGAGGTGTACGAGTACCTGACGTTCGACGACGCCGAGCACATCCCCATCGCCACGCTGGACGGCATGCGCGAGCGGACGGTGTCGGTGTCGTCCGCGGGCAAGTCGTTCTCCGTCACCGGCTGGAAGACCGGCTGGGTGACCGCGCCCGCGCCCCACGTCCGCGCCGTCCAGACGGTGAAGCAGTTCCTCACCTACGCGGTCAGCGCCCCCTACCAGCGGGCCGCCGCGTACGCGCTGGCCAACGAGATCCCCTGGGTCGAGGAGCTGCGCAAGTCGCTGCAGGCCAAGCGCGACCGGCTCATCACCGGCCTGGAGGCCGCAGGGTTCAGCACGTACCGGCCGCAGGGCACGTACTTCGTCCAGGCCGACATCCGGCCGCTGGGCTTCACCGACGGCATGGCGCTGGCGCGCGCACTGCCGGAGAAGGCGGGCGTCGTCGCGATCCCGACGCAGGTGTTCTACGACCACGCCGAGGCGGGCGCGCATTTCGTCCGCTTCGCGTTCTGCAAGAAGGACGAGGTCATCGACGAGGCCGTGGAACGCCTCGCCCGCCTCCGCTGAAAGCCGGCGGGGAATCAGCGCGGATTGCCGAAGAAACGACGCCCGTTGGGCGGATTTCGCCCATGAGCGGGACGTCCGGCGCCGCTAGCGTTCGGCCTGTGAGCTGGAACGGCGGAGGCGCGCTCGACGGTGAGCGGGTCCTGATCGCGCTCGGCGGCAACGCCATGACCGCGCCGGACGGCAGCGCCGCGCCGGACGCCCAGGCGGCGGCGATCGAGGCGGCGATGGGACCGGTGGCGGACCTGGTCGCGGCGGGCGCGCGGGTCGCGCTCACGCACGGGAACGGGCCGCAGGTCGGCAACCTGCTGATCAAGAACCGGCTGGCGGCGGGCGTGGTGCCGCCGGTCCCGCTGGACTGGTGCGGCGCGCAGACCCAGGCCACCGTCGGTGTGATGATCATGAACGCGCTGGAGCGGGCGCTGGCCGGGCGGGACGCGGCGCGGCCGGTGTCGACGGTCGTGACGCGGACGCTGGTGGACGCCTCCGACCCCGGGTTCGCGGCGCCCGCCAAGCCGATCGGCCGGTACTTCCCGGAGGCGGACGCGCGCCGGGCCATGGCGCGCGGCGAGGTGTGGCGGCACTTCGGGGAGCGGGGCTGGCGGCGTGTCGTCGCGTCGCCGGAGCCGCTGGAGATCCTGGACGCGGACGCGGCAGCCGTGCTGCTGGACGCTGGGCACGTCGTCGTCGCGGCGGGCGGCGGGGGAGTGCCCGTGGCCCGCGTGGACGGGGCGCTCCGCGGCGTCGAGGCCGTCGTCGACAAGGACCTCGCGGCGCAGCTGCTGGCGCGGCGGCTCGGCGCGTCCACCCTGGTGATCGCGACCGACGTGGAGTACGCGATGGCCGGGTTCGGGACGCCGGCGGCGCGCCCGCTGCGCCGCACGACCCCCGGCGAGCTGGCGGAGCTGGCCGCCGCCGGGCACTTCGCCGGCGGCAGCATGGGCCCGAAGGTGGAGGCCGTGCGGCGGTTCGTCGCGTCCGGCGGCCGGCGCGCGGCGATCGCGTCGCTGGCCCGGCTCGGCGACGCGACACGCGGCGAGGCCGGGACGATCATCGAGGCGTGACCCGGGGTAGAGAGCGAACAGAGCAGCTGAGGAGCGATGACGTGCCCGATCCGATCGAAGTCCGCAAGATCCCCATCGAGAGCGTGACCGACGCGTCCGGGCTGGCCCGGCTGATCGACGACGGCGTCCTGGACGCCGACCGGGTCCTCGCCGTCGTCGGCAAGACCGAGGGCAACGGCGGCGTGAACGACTACACGCGGCTGCTGGCCGACCGGGCGTTCCGCGAGGTGCTGATCGCCAAGGGCACGCGCCCCGCGGACGAGGTCGGGCGCGTCCCGCTGGTGTGGTCGGGCGGCACCGACGGCGTCCTCAGCCCGCACGCCACCGTGTTCGCCACCGTCGACCCCGCGACCGCGCCGCGCTCGGACGAGCCGCGCCTGTCCGTCGGCGTCGCGATGAGCGACATCATCCGGCCCGAGGACATCGGCCGTCCCGCGATGGTCGAGACCGTCGCGGCGGGCGTCCGCGAGGCGATGAAGCTCGCCGGGATCGACGACCCGGCCGACGTGCACTACGTCCAGACGAAGACACCGCTGCTGACGCTCGACACCATCAACGACGCCAAGGCCCGCGGGCACGGCGTCGTCACCGAGGACACCCTCAAGTCGATGGACATCTCCAACTCCACCACCGCGCTCGGCATCGCCGTCGCGCTGGGCGAGATCGAGCCGCCGTCCGCCGCGCAGATCCACCAGGACCTGTCGCTGTACTCGTCGGTGGCGTCGTGCTCGTCGGGCGTGGAGCTGGACCGGGCGCAGATCGTCGTCGTCGGCAACGTGCGCGGCATCGGCGGCCGGTACCGCGCCGGGCACGGGGTGATGAAGGACGCGCTCGACGCCGACGGCATCTGGGACGCCATCGCCTCGACCGGCCTCGACCTGCCCGCCCGGCCGCGCACGTCCGATCTCGGCGACCGGCTCGTCAACGTGTTCATCAAGTGCGAGGCCGACCCGTCCGGCTCGGTCCGGGGCCGCCGCAACATCATGCTGGACGACTCCGACGTGCACTGGCACCGGCAGATCAAGGCGTGCGTCGGCGGCGTCGCGGCGTCCGTCACAGGCGATCCGGCGGTGTTCGTGTCGGTCGCGGCCGTGCATCAGGGGCCGTCCGGCGGCGGCACCGTCGCGGCGATCGCCGACCTCGGCTGACGAAAGCGAAACGGAGAGTATCCGAATAGACACCCACAGCGGTCGCCGGAGGATATAGCCTTCCTGCCGTGTCCGGACTGACCATTCCCGAACCGCAGTTCCCGGAGGACGACGGCGGCGCCGACCCGCGGCTCTGCGAGGCGCTCGCCGGGTACGCCGCCGGGCGCGTCGGCGCGCACGTGGTGCTGCGGCGGCTGCGGGGCGCGAGGCTGCTCGTGCCGATCGTCGCCGTCCTCACCGAGGAGGAGGACGTCGAGCCCGGCGAGCCGCGCCGGGAGAAGTCGAGCGACATGGCGCTGCCGACGCTGATCGGCGACGACGGCCGGCGCGGCGTGCTCGGCTTCACGTGCACCGAGACGATGAAGGCGTGGCGCGACGACGCCCGTCCCGTGGCGGTCCGCGCGGGCGAGGCGTGCCGCGCCACCTTGGACGAGGGCGCCGACGCCCTGGTCGTGGACGTGGCGGGCCCCGTCCCGTTCGCCGTGGACGGCCTGCGCCTGCACCTGCTCGCCGAGGGCCGTCCCGTCCCGCCCCCGCACGAGGACCCGGACGTCCTCGCCGCGGTCGAGGCCGCGTTCGGCTCCGACCAGTCCGTCAGCGGCGTCCGCGTCACCGAGGGCGAGTCGACGGAGCTGGCCGTCCGGTTCGCCGTCGTCGAGGGCCACGACGAGCGCCGCACCGTGCAGCGGGTGTCCGACCGCCTCGCCGAGCTGCTGCGCGGCCACATCGTCGGCGGCGTCGAGCTGAGCGTCACCCGCCGCGCCTGAAACCCGCCGGCGCCGGTGGCGTCCGGCACGAGATCGCCTAGAACCAGGTGATCGGGAGGCCGTGCGCGGGGCCTTCGCCGAGGATCCTCCGCTCGCCGTCCGGCCACGTCCGCAGCGTCACGACCTGGACGGAGTGGAGGCGGGAGGCGTCGCGGGCCTCGAACGTCAGGTAGGCGACGGGCGCGTCCACGGTGGCGGCCGCACCGGCGTTCTCCACGTGCCGGACGACACGCGCCGCCTCGTCCCCGGACATGTACGGCTGCATCGACGAATGCCACACGACCGTGACGGCGCCCGGTTTCGGGGCGAGACCGTCCAGGAACCCGGCGGCTCCCGCCCGCACGACCTTCGCCGGGACCCGTGCGGCCACCTCGAACGCGGCCAACAGCCGCTCGACCCGCGCCGTCTGGTCGGGCCACACGTACGACAGCAGCCGCAGCCGCGCCTCCGGGGAGGACGGGTCCAGCGGCGCCGGGTCGCAGCCGAGCCGTTCCGTGACGGTGAGCGGAACGTCCGGCGGGAGGGCGCCGTGCCAGGCGTCCGGCAGCACCACCGGCGAGCTCGGCCCGTAGCCGCCGTGCCCGTGCAGGATCCGGAAGTGGTCGGCCCGCAGGTTCAGGCCCGCGCTCGCGCCGATCTCCAGCAGCCTGACCGGCAGGCCGTGCCCAGCGGTGGCCGTGAGCAGCCCGCCGACCAGCGGGGACGCCCGCCCGACCTCGTTCGTCTGCGGCGGGTCGGCGAGCCCGGCGCGGATCTCCGCCGCGTGCCGGGCCAGGACGTCCCGGAACGCCGGCCAGGCGTCCAGGGGGTCCGCTGTCCCGCCCGCGGTCGGGTAGTGGGCGGCGAGGTCCGGCACGCGCCCCTCCAGCACGAGCCGGTGCACCGTCCCCAGCATCCCGATGACGAACCCGGCCTCCGTCCGCTTCCCGAGCACGTCCCCGACGAGCTCCGCCGCCTCGTCCGCGGCCCGCGTCAGCAGCTCCGCGTACATCGGCGACCCCAGCTCGGCGCA
Source organism: Actinomadura soli (assembly GCF_005889715.1). GTDB lineage: Bacteria > Actinomycetota > Actinomycetes > Streptosporangiales > Streptosporangiaceae > Spirillospora > Spirillospora soli. The sequence continues at coordinate 37,725 of NZ_VCKW01000022.1, read as the reverse complement.
CGCCCTGGCCTGCTTCAGCAACTGCTCTCTCATCGCCCTCCCATCTTCCGCGACGAGCCTCCCAGATGGCGGCCGCCGTCACGGGGGACGCCACGGACTCAATAGGATCAGGGCATGCTGCGCTGGTTGACCGCGGGGGAGTCCCATGGCCCGGCCCTGACCGCGATCGTGGAGGGGCTGCCGGCCGGTGTGCGCGTGACCTCGGCGGACATCGCCGAAGAACTGCGCCGCCGGCGGCTCGGCCACGGGCGGGGCGCCCGGATGAAGTTCGAGCAGGACCAGGTGACGATCGTCGGCGGCGTCCGGCACGGGGTGACGCAGGGCGGCCCGGTCGCGATCGAGGTCGGCAACACCGAGTGGCCCAAGTGGGAGACGGTCATGTCGGCCGACCCCGTGGACGCCGACGTCCTGGCGGCGCTGAGCCGGGGGCAGAGTGGAAGAAATGCGCCGCTGTCGCAGCCGCGGCCCGGCCACGCCGACCTCGTCGGCATGCAGAAGTACGGCTTCGACGACGCGCGGCCCGTCCTGGAGCGGGCGAGCGCGCGGGAGACGGCGGCGCGGGTCGCGCTCGGCACGGTCGCCAAGGCGTTCCTCAAGCAGGCCCTCGGCGTCGACGTCCTGAGCCACGTGATCGCGCTTGGCGAGGTCGAGGCGCCCGACGGCGTCCTGCCCGAGCCCGGCGACCTCGCCCGCGTGGACGAGAGCCCGGTGCGCTGCTTCGACGCGGACGCGTCCGCCGCGATGGTCGCGCACATCGACGACACCAAGCGGGCCGGCGACACGCTCGGCGGCGTCGTGGAGGTCCTCGCCTACGGGCTGCCGCCCGGCCTCGGCAGCCACGTCCACTGGGACCGGCGGCTCGACGCGCGGCTCGCCGGGGCGCTGATGGGCATCCAGGCGATCAAGGGCGTGGAGCTCGGCGACGGGTTCACCACCGCGCGCCGCCCCGGGTCCCGCGCGCACGACGAGATCGACGGCACGCCCGAGGGCGTCCGCCGCCGGACGAACCGGGCGGGCGGCGTCGAGGGCGGCATGACGACCGGCGAGGCGCTGCGCGTCCGGGCGGCGATGAAGCCGATCTCGACCGTCCCGCGGCGGCTCGACACCATCGACGTGAAGACCGGCGGGCCCGCCAAGGCGATCAACCAGCGCAGCGACGTCACCGCCGTGCCCGCCGCCGGCGTCGTCGCGGAGGCGATGGTGGCGCTCGTCCTCGCGGACGCGGCGCTGGAGAAGTTCGGCGGCGACTCCGCCGAGGAGACCGCCCGGAACCTGCGGGGATACCTGTCCTCCCTGACCATCAAGTGAACTGGCGATCAAGTGAACTGGATCCGCTGACCATGCGACCGAAGGCAGTCATCATCGGCCCGCCCGGCTCGGGCAAGACCACGATCGGCGCCGCGCTCGCGGACCGGCTCGGCGTGCCGCTGCGCGACACCGACGCCGACGTCGAGTCCGCGGCGGGCAAGCCGATCGGCGAGATCTTCATCGACGACGGCGAGGAGCGCTTCCGCGAGCTGGAGCGCGCGGCCGTCGCGGCGGCGCTGGCCGGGCACGAGGGCGTCGTCGCGCTCGGCGGCGGCGCCGTCCTGGCGGCGGAGACGCAGGAGCTTCTCGGCGGGCACACCGTCGTCTACCTGCGGGTCGGGCTGTCGGAGGCGATCAAGCGGGTGGGGCTGGCGTCGGCGCGGCCGCTGCTCGTGCTGAACCCGCGCAGCCAGATGCGCAAGCTGCTGGAGGAGCGCCTGCCGATCTACGAGCGGCTCGGCACGATCGAGGTCGACACCGACGGCCGCGACCCCGCCGAGATCGTCGAGGAGATCGCGAAGGCGCTGGAAGGCGCGGCGTGACGCAGTCACGGGTGCGCGTGGGCGGCCCCGATCCCTACGACGTGGTCATCGGGACGGGCGTCCTCGGCGAGCTGCCCCGCATGGTCGGCTCCCGCGCGCGGACCGTCGCCGTCGTCCACGCCGAGGGCCTGCCGGAGATCGCCCGCCCCGTGTGCGGCGCGCTGGACCAGGCCGGATACACCGTCCACGCGCTGCCCGTCCCGGACGGGGAGGCGGCCAAGGAGACCGGGGTCCTCGCCGGGCTCTGGTCGTCGTTCGCCCGGCACGGCATGACCCGGACGGACGCCGTCGTCGGCGTCGGCGGCGGCGCGACCACCGACCTCGCCGGGTTCGCGGCGGCGTCGTGGCTGCGCGGCGTCCCGGCCGTGCTCGTCCCGACGACGCTGCTCGGCATGGTGGACGCGGCCGTCGGCGGCAAGACCGGCATCAACATCCCCGAGGGCAAGAACCTCGTCGGCGCGTTCCACCCGCCCGCCGGCGTGCTGTGCGAGCTGACCACGCTCGTCACGATGCCGCGCGAGGACTACATCAGCGGCCTCGCCGAGATCATCAAGGCCGGGTTCATCGCCGACCCGAAGATCCTTGAGCTGGTCGAGGACGACCCCGCGGGCGCCGCGTCCCCGGACGGCCCGCACACCCGCGAGCTGGTCGAACGCGCCGTCCAGGTGAAGGCGGACGTGGTGTCGGCCGACCTGAGGGAGGGCGGGCTCCGCGAGATCCTCAACTACGGGCACACGCTCGCGCACGCCATCGAGAAGGCCGAGGACTACCGCTTCCGGCACGGCCACGCCGTCGCCATCGGCATGGTGTACGCGGCCGAGCTGGCCCGCCTCGCCGGACGGCTGCCCGCCGACGTCGTCCGGCGGCACCGGGACGTCCTCACGTCCGTCGGCCTGCCGGTGTCCTACGCCGCCGACTGGCCGGGGCTGCGCGCCACGATGACCATCGACAAGAAGTCGCGGGGCTCGACGCTGCGGTTCGTCGTGCTGGACGGCCTCGCCGAACCCGGCAGCCTCGAAGGACCGGACGAGGACCTCCTCGCCGCCGCCTACCGGGAGGTCTCCCGATGACCACCCGCGTCCTCGTCCTGAACGGGCCGAACCTCCGCAGGCTCGGCGTCCGCGAACCCGACGTGTACGGGACGACGACCCTCGACGACATCGCCGCCCTGTGCCGCGACGCCGGCCGCCGCCTCGATCTGAGCGTCGAGGTCCGGCAGACCGACGACGAGGCCGAGATGCTGCGCTGGGTGCACGAGGCCGCCGACGGGCGCCTCCCGATGGTGGTGAACCCGGCGGCGTTCACGCACTACTCGTACGCGCTGCGGGACGCCCTCGCCCAGCGCACCGCGCCGCTCGTCGAGGTCCACATCTCGAACCCGGCCGCCCGCGAGGAGTTCCGCCACACCTCCGTCGTCGCGGGCGTCGCCACCGGGACGATCGCCGGATTCGGCGCGATGTCGTACGTCCTCGCCCTCCAGGCCATCGCCGACCTGATCGCCGAGGAGAAGCCCGGGGGCTAGGGCTCCTGGACGGCCTGGCGGGTCAGGTCCTTGAGTTCGGTGACGACGTCGTCCAGGGGGGCGACGTCGCGGTGGGCGCGGCACAGGATCGTGGCGCCCTCGACGGCGGCGACGATCAGGCGGGCCAGCCGGCCGGCGCGGTCGTCGGGGACGCCGGCGTTGCCGAGGCCGGTGGCGAGGGTGTCCCGCCAGCGGTCGAACGCCGCCGCCGCGGCCGCGGCGAGCTGCGGGGCGTCCTCGTGGCTCTCCACGGTGACGGCGACGACGGGGCACCCGGCGCGGAACTCGCTCCTGATCAGGACCTGCCGCCACCAGCCGGTGAAGGCGTCCACGGCGGACGCGGCGTCCCCGCCCTCGGTGGCCGCGAGGATCCCGGCGTTCAGGAAGTCGCCCGCGTAGCGCACGGCCTCCTCGGCGAGCTGCGCCTTGCCGTCCGGGAAGTGGTGGTAGATCGAACCGCGCGGCGCGCCGCTGTGCGCGATGACGTCGCGGAACCCGGTGCCGCTGTATCCGCGCTCGCGGAAGAGGTAGGCGGCGCTGCGCACCATGCGTTCCCGGCTGTCGGTCCCCATGCTCCGATTATGACATTCATCATAGGCAGTCCGCATTGACCATGACGTCCGTCATAGGAATCGTTGGCTATGACGGACGTCATACCGACCGGAAGGGGGCGGGCATGGGGACCACGGCCGGCCTTGCCCAGCTGAGGGAACTGCTCGACATGGGCATGGCGAAGGGGTACGGCATCGGCGCCCTGCTCGGCATGACGGCCGAGTCCCTGGAGCCCGGACGGGTGGTGTTCGCCCTCACGCCGCGCACCGACTTCAGCAACCCGCTGGGCATCGTCCACGGCGGCATCATGTCCACGCTGCTCGACTCGGCGATGGGCTGCGCCGTGCACACCGCGCTGCCGGACGGCGCGGCCTACACGACGCTGGAGCTGAGCGTGAACTTCGTCCGGCCGGTGCCGCTGGAGGGCGGGCGGCTGGTGTGCGAGGGCACGACCGTCCATGTCGGGCGCAAGCTCGCCACGGCCGAGGGGCGCGTCCTCAACGAGTCCGGCAAGCTCGTCGCGCACGGGACCACCACCTGCATGGTCTTCCCGCCCGCTACCCGCGAGTAAGGTCGTCCCGGGCACGGATGGGCACGGCAGAAGGAGACCTTCGTGATCGACCTCCAGCGCGACGGCGACGTGTACGTCCTGCGGTTCGACGCCGGCGAGAACCGCTTCGGCCCCGGGTTCCTCGACGCGGCCGGGGACGCGCTCGGCGCCGTCGAGAAGAACGAAGGGCCGGGCGCCCTCGTCACCGTGGGCACCGGCAAGTTCTACTCCAACGGCCTCGACCTCGACTGGCTCGGCGCCAACCAGGACCGGTTCGAGGACTACCTGCGCCGCGTGCACGGCCTCTACGCGCGGATCCTGGCACTGCCGATGCCCACCGTCGCGGCGCTCAACGGGCACGCGTTCGCCGGCGGCGCGATGCTCGCGCTCGCCCACGACTTCGCCGTCATGCGGACGGACCGCGGCTACTTCTGCCTCCCCGAGGTCGACCTCGGGATGAGCTTCACGCCCGGCATGGACGCGCTGATCCGGTCGCGCCTGCCGACGGTCACCGCGCACGAGGCGATGATCACCGGCCGCCGGTACACGGCGGCGGAGGCGCTGGCCGCCGGGATCGTCCGGCGCACCGCCGCCGAGGACGAGGTCCTGCCCGCCGCCGTCGAGCTGGCGGCGTCCCTGGCGGGCAAGGACGGCGGGGTCGTGGCGAAGATCCGCACCGCCATGTACCGGACGGCACTGGACGCCCTGAACGGCCCGGCCCTGGGCTGACCTTCGCCCCGCCCTTGGGCTGACCTCCGCGTCCGGCCCGTCCCGCCCTCCGGCGGCCCCAGGCGCGCCCGCGCGACGCCGGTAGGTTACCGTCGACTGGAATCAGATTCGGTTCATGGAGGGAACGCCGATGCGCATCGGGATGTCGATCAGCTATTCCGACGCCGGTTTCCGGCGGACGGTCGAGGAGCTGGCCGACTACGAGAAGGCCGGCCTCGACGTCGTGTTCGTCGCGGAGGCGTACAGCTTCGACGCGGTGAGCCAGCTCGGCTACATCGCCGCCAAGACCGAGCGGCTGGAGATCGCCTCCGGGATCATGCAGATCTACACCCGGACGCCGACCCTGACGGCGATGACCGCCGCCGGTCTCGACTTCGTCTCCGAGGGCCGGTTCACGCTCGGCATCGGCGCGTCCGGGCCGCAGGTCATCGAGGGCTTCCACGGCGTCCCCTACACCGCCCCCCTCGGCCGCACCCGCGAGATCATCGAGATCTGCCGGAAGGTGTGGCGGCGCGAGCGGCTCGAACACGACGGCAGGCACTACACGGTGCCGCTGCCCGCCGACCAGGGCACCGGGCTCGGCAAGCCGCTGAAGCTCATCAACCATCCCGTGCGCGCCGACATCCCGATCGTCGTCGCCGCGATCGGCCCGAAGAACGTCGAGCTGACCGCCGAGCTCGCCAACGGCTGGGAGCCGATCTTCTACATGCCGGAGAAGGCGAAGGACGTCTGGGGCGGGTCCCTCGCCGCCGGCGGGGCCCGCCGCGACCCGGCCCTCGGCGAGCTGGACGTCGTCGGGCAGGCCGCGCTCGCCATCGGCGACGACGTCCAGGGGTTCCTGGAGTTCGGACGCCCGATGGCCGCGCTCTACATCGGCGGCATGGGCGCCAAGGGCAGGAACTTCTACAACGACCTGGCCCGCCGGTACGGCTTCGAGAGGGAGGCGGAGGAGATCCAGGACCTCTACCTCGCGGGCAAGAAGGACGAGGCCGCCGCCAAGGTCCCGCACGAGCTGCTGGAGAAGATGTCGCTCATCGGCTCCGAGGGCCACGTCCGGGAGCGGCTCGCCGCGATGAAGGAGTCGGGGGTCACCACGCTGAACGTGTCGCCGATCGCGGGCGACCACAAGGGCCGCCTCGCGCTGATCGAGAAGGTCAAGGAGATGGCCGCCGACCTGTGAGGCCGCGCCCGGATGTGGCACGGGCGGTGCACGGGCGGCGTGCCGCAGGCGCCCCGGCACGCCGCCCACCGGGTGGCTCACACCGCCGATCACGCTAGACCGGCCCCGGGCAAAAGTCGAGGGTTGTTCATGTTTTGTGACCGGGACGACGGCCTCCCCGCCCGCCGGACCGTGATCTAGAGTCTGACCATGGGGGAGACGCATCTCGCGCGCCGCCGCAGGCTGGCCGCGCTCGTCGCCGGGAGCGACGCCGACGCCCTGCTGGTGACCCGGCTCGTCAACGTCCGCTACCTGACCGGCCTCGACAGCTCCCGGGCCGCGCTGCTCGTCCCGGCCGAGGGCCCGGCCGTGCTCGCCACCGACAGCCGGTACGCCGGGACGGCCGAACGGGTCTGCCCTGAGCTGCCCATCGTGGTCGGCAGGCTCGTGACGGAGTCCCTCACCGCGCGGGCCGCCGCGGACGGCCACCGCCGCCTCGGCTTCGAGGCCCACGACCTCACCGTCGAGCACCACACCACCCTCGCCGGGCAGGCCGAAGCCGAGCTGATCCCGCTCGGGCGCCTGGTCGAGGAGCTCCGCCTGGTCAAGGACGAGGAGGAGATCGCCCTCCTGCGGGAGGCGTGCGCCATCACCGACCGCGCGTTCGCGACCGTCCTCCCCGAGATCCGCGCCGGCGTCACCGAGCGGGCCGTCGCGATCGCGCTCGAACGCGCGATGGTGGACTTCGGGGCCGAGCGCCCCGCCTTCGAGTCGATCGTCGCGTCCGGGCCGAACGGCGCCGTCCCGCACCACCGCCCGAGCGGCCGCGAGCTCCAGCCCGGCGACCTCGTCACCATGGACTTCGGCGCCCTGTACGGCGGCTACCACGCCGACATGACCCGCACCGTCGCGATCGGCGAGCCCGCGGGCTGGCAGCGCGACGTCTACGACCTCGTCCACCGCGCCCAGCGAGCCGGGATCGGCGCGGCCGTGCCCGGCGCGGAGACCAAGGCCGTCGACGCCGCCGCCCGCGACGTCATCAAGGACGCCGGGCACGGCGGCGATTTCGGCCACGGGCTCGGGCACGGCGTCGGCCTGGAGATCCACGAGGCCCCGCTCATGGGGTACGACAAGACCGGTAAGCTGAGGGACCGGGTTCCGATCACGGCGGAGCCGGGGGTCTACCTCACCGGCCGCGGCGGGGTCCGCATCGAGGACACGCTCGTGGTCCGCCCCGGCGGCCCGGAGCTCCTCACGACAACCACCAAGGACCTGCTCGTCCTCTAGGCGCGCGGGCCGCGACGGGAGAACAACGCAGTGGCGACGACGAACGACCTGAAGAACGGCATGACGCTGAACCTCGACGGCCAGCTGTGGACCGTCCTGGAGTTCCAGCACGTCAAGCCCGGCAAGGGCGGCGCGTTCGTCCGCACCAAGCTCAAGAACATCCTGTCCGGCAAGGTGGTCGACAAGACGTTCAACGCCGGCACCAAGGTGGACGTCGCCAGCGTGGACAAGCGGGAGATGCAGTACCTCTACCGCGAGGGCGACGACTTCGTCTTCATGGACACCCAGACCTACGACCAGCCGCACATCCCGGCGGCCGTCGTCGGCGACGCCTCGAACTACCTGCTCCCCGAGCAGAACGCCACCATCGCCTTCAACGACGACAACCCGCTGTACATCGAACTGCCCGCCGCCGTCGTGCTGGAGATCACCGAGACCGAGCCCGGCCTGCAGGGCGACCGCTCCACCGGCGGCAGCAAGCCCGCCACCCTGGAGACCGGCGCGCAGATCCAGGTGCCGCTGTTCATCACCACCGGCGAGAAGGTCAAGGTCGACACCCGCTCCGGCGAGTACCTCGGCCGCGGCTGAGGCGATGAGCGCACGCACCAAGGCACGCAAACTCGCGCTCGACATCCTGTTCGCGGCGGAGCTGCGGGAGGAGCGGCCGACGGCGGTCCTCGCCGGGCGGGGCCGCCCCAACCAGGACGAGCTCGCCGAGTACCCGCACGCCGTCCGGCTGATCGAGGGCGTCCAGGAGCACCAGGAACGCGTCGACGAACTGCTCGCCACCTACGCGACCGGCTGGACGCTGGAGCGCATGCCGGTCGTCGACCGCAACATCCTGCGGATGGGCGCGTACGAGCTGCTGTGGGTCGACGACGTCCCCGACGGCGTCGCGGTCAGCGAGGCGGTCGCGCTGGCGACCGAACTGTCCACCGACGAGTCCCCCCGCTTCGTCAACGGCCTGCTCTCCCGCCTTCAGCAACTCAAGCCCTCCCTCTCCCTATAGGGTGACGGCACAGGTCACAGCGACCTCAGCCGCCACGCAACCCCGCAACAATCCAACCGTCGCGATCGCGACCGAAGGCAGTTTCGAGCGGAGCAAGAAACTGATCGCGCAGCGAGCCGCCAGGCGAGTCGGAGCGATGCAGCGATCGCACGCGGTGCCCGACGACGGAGGCCCTCCAGGGCCGAAGGAGAAGGGCACTGCGATAGGCACAGCAGCGCTCGCACCGCGTTTCTCGACGATGGAGGCTCGGCAGGGCCGAAGGAGGAGAGAAATGCCCATGAAGCACAGCCGCGTGCGCAGCGCGGTTCTGTGGGACGCGTTGCGCGCCGTCCTCGACCGGACCGCGCCCGAGGCGGGGCCGAGCGAGGTCGTGGACGTCGGCGGCGGCACCGGCGGCTTCGCCGTGCCGCTCGCCGAGCTCGGCCACCGGGTCACCGTCGTCGACGCCAACCCCGACGCGCTCGCCGCGCTGGAACGCCGCGCCGCCGAGTCCGGGGTGAGGGTCCGCGCGGTGCAGGGCGACGCCGTCGACCTGCCCGACCTGCTCGGCCCGGCCGCCGCCGACCTCGTGCTGTGCCACAGCGTCCTCGAGTACGTGGACGACCCCGGCGCGGCGATGGCCGCGATGGCCGGGACCGTCCGCCCGGGCGGCTCGGTCAGCGTCCTCGCCGCCGGGCAGATCGCCGCCGCGCTGCACCGCGCGCTCGCCGGGCACTTCGACGACGCCCGCCAGGTGCTGACGGGGACGTCCGGACGGTGGGGCGAGGGCGACCGGATGCCCCGCCGGTTCACCCGGGAGACGTTGTCGGCGCTGGTGCGCGGCTCCGGCCTGCGGGTCGCTGAGCTGCACGGCGTCCGGATCTTCACCGACCTGGTGCCGTCCGGGATGCTGGACGGCGACGCGGGCTCCACCGACGCCATGATCGCGCTGGAGTCGGTCGCGGCCGTCCACCCCGTCCTGCGTGACCTCGCCACCCAGCTGCACCTGGTGGCGGACCACGGCCCTTCCGCAGGTCTGGGGGGTCGTTCCCCCAGAGGGCACACGGCCGGGTAAGAACGAACCCGTGAGCCGCAAACAGCAGCTGCACCGGCCGGGGCCGCAGCCCGGTCCGCCCGCCGACGACACCGGCTGCCACATCCTGCACGTCGACATGGACGCCTTCTTCGTCAGCGTCGAGCTGCTGGAGCGGCCCGAGCTGCGCGGACGCCCCGTCGTCGTCGGCGGGGCCGGGCCGCGCGGCGTCGTGTCCGCGGCGTCCTACGAGGCCCGCGCGTTCGGCGTGCACTCGGCGATGCCGATGACCCGGGCGCGGCGGCTGTGCCCGCAGGCCGTCGTGCTGCCGGTGAGCCACGGCAAGTACTCCCGCGTGTCCGCGGCCGTGTTCGAGCTCTTCCGGTCCGTCACGCCGCTGGTCGAGGGCCTGTCGCTGGACGAGGCGTTCCTGGACGTGGCGGGCGCCGGACGGCGGCTCGGCCGTCCCGCCGAGATCGCGCGGCTCGTCCGCGAGCAGGTCAGCGCCCAGCAGGGCATCACCTGCTCGGTCGGCGTCGCGAGCACCAAGTTCGTCGCGAAGCTGGCCTCGACGCGGTGCAAGCCCGACGGGCTGCACGTCGTCCCCGCGGACGGCGCCGTCGATTTCCTGCACCCGCTGCCCGTCGCGTCCCTCTGGGGCGTCGGGGAGCGGACGGAGCAGACCCTGACCCGGCTCGGCCTGCGGACCGTCGGCCAGCTCGCCCAGGTGCCGCTGAGCACGCTCCAGCGCGAGCTGGGCAACGCGGTGGGCGCCCACCTGCACGAGCTGGCCTGGGGACGCGACCCGCGCGAGGTCGTCCCGCACACGCCCGACAAGAGCATCGGCGCCGAGGAGACGTTCGACACCGACGTGGACGACCCCGCGGTCATCCGCCGCGAGCTGCTGCGGCTGGCGGAGCGGGTCGGCGCCCGCCTGCGCGCGAGCGGGAACGCAGGCCGGACGGTCACCGTCAAACTCCGGATGGCGAACTTCAAGACGATCACGCGGGCGCGCACGCTGGCCGAACCCACCGACCTCGCTCGTGTGATCTATGTCACAGCCCGTGAGCTCTATGAGGGGGCCGGGCTGGAACGGGTACGACTCCGGTTGGTCGGGGTCCGGGTGGAGAACCTGGGTCCCGCCGGCGCGGCCCCCCGCCAGCTCGCCTTCGACGAGCCGGAACGCGGTTGGCGTGAGGCCGAGCGAGCCATGGACCAGGTCGCGCACCGGTTCGGCCGCGGCGCGGTCCGCCCCGCCGCGCTGGTCCGGCGCGAGGACGGCGACGGACGTGACGGCAGGGACGGAACACAATGAAAGAAGGCTGTGGGGTGACCGGTGCCGGGCCCTTGAGGGGCCGTCTGCTTTCGTGTACGGCACAGTGCTCGTATTCTGGGCATATCACCGTTGAGGTTCGCGTCCTGCATCGGACTCCCCGCCGCGGGGCTGTCGTTGGGAGGTGCCGTGCCGCTCTCTGAGCACGAGCAGCGCATGCTCGAACAGATCGAATCGGCCTTGTACGCCGAGGATCCGAAGTTCGCTCACGCGGTTCGCTCGACCAGCCCACAGGTCCACTACAAGCGCCGGATCGTCAAGGCGGCCTTCGGGTTCGTCGTCGGGGTCGGCGCGCTGATGGCCGGCCTCGTGATCAACGAGGGCACGGTCACCATCGCGGTGAGCGTCACCGGCTTCCTGCTGATGGTGGTGTGCTGCGTCTGGGCGCTGACGAGCTGGAAGCGCATGACCGGCATCGGCAACGAGTCGGCGCGCGCCGCCGGGCAGCCGGGACAACCCGGGCAGCCTGGGCAGCCCCGGCAGCCCAGGCAGTCGAAACCGGCCAAGGCGGGGTTCATGGAGCGCATGGAAGAGCGCTGGCGCCGCAGGACCGAAGGCGACTGATCCCCTCCTGAACGTCCCGGCCGTACGCGGGTGACCGCCCGCGCGGGCCGGGACGAACGCGTATCCGGGGCGTGCAGGCGGTGCGCCGGCGCCTACTTGCGGCGGAGGCGGGCGGGCAGCTCGTTCAGGCGGGCGGTCGCGTCCAGCGCGCGGTTCCCGGCCGACTGGAGCGTGTCCCAGGTCTGCGCCATCGTCGACGGCGGCAGCAGCCGGGCGCGCCAGCGGGCCCCGCGGCCCACGGACGCGGCGAACGCCTCGCGGACCGTCCGGACGTCCGCGCGGAGCCGCTCCGGCGGCTCGGGGGAGCGCGACAGGGCGTAGCGGGCCAGCTCCTCGGCGCGGGCGATCCGCGCGAGGGCCTGCGCGCCCTCCGCGTCCAGCTCCAGCAGTTCGCCGAGCCGGCGCGCGGTGGCGCGCGGGGAGTCGCTCGCCCGCCATTCGAGGCCGTGGTCGAGCGCGTCCGCCCGCATCTCCCGCCACGCGGCGTGCGCGGCGCCGGCGGGATCGGCCGCCGCCGCCCGGACGACCGCGCCGGGCGACGACCCCGGCCGTGCCCCCGCCCGTGCCCCGGGACGTGTCCGGGACGCCGGGCCGGGCCGCGGGATCAGCGCCGCCCAGCGGCGCCGCCGGGTGAACGTCCGCAGCGCCATCGGGACGGCCAGCAGCAGCAGGACCAGCACCGCGCCCGCCAGCCACGGCGCCGCGGAGAACCCGCCGTCCTCGTCGCCCTGCGCGGCGGCGCCGCCGGTCTCGCCCGTGTCGTTGCGGCCCCGGGCGGACGGCTGAGGCGCGGGGCCCCCGTTGTCGGCGGGCGACGAGGACTCCGGCGCGGGCTCGCTCTCGCTCCCCTCACCGCCCCCGCCGGTGGTCTCCGGGAGGGTGTACTCGGGGGTGGCGGCGGTGCCCTGCCCGCCCGCGCCCGACGGCGTCGGCTCGAAGCGCACCCATCCGGTCCCCTCGAAGTACAGCTCGGGCCAGGCGTGCGCGTCCCGCGACCGGACGACCCACTGCCCCGGCCTGACCTCGCTGCCCGACGTGTAGCCCATCGCCACGCGGGACGGGATGCCGAGGATCCGGGCCATCAGCGCCATCGAGGCGGCGAACTGCTCGCAGTAGCCGCGCTTGCTGTGCAGCAGGAAGTCGACCAGGTCGCTGCCGTGCTTCGGCGCCGGCGCGGACAGGTCGTAGGTGAACCCGCCCGACAGGGTGAACCAGCGCTGCAGCCGCACCGCCTGCGCCAGCGTCGTCGCCGACCCGGCCGTGACCTGCTCCGCGAGCTGCTTGACCTCCCGCGGGACGTTCTTCGGCACCGCCGTGTAGCGCGACACGATGTCGGCCGGGTGGTTGCCCGCCGCGGCGAGCTGCCCGATCGTCGGCTCCGCGCGCCGGCTCGTGACGGTGTAGGCGCGCCCGTCCGCGGAGTCGCGCAGCGAGTAGATCATCAGGGAGCGGGTGTCCACCCGCCAGTCGCCGCTGATCGACACCTCGGACGGCGCGTACGGCACCGGCAGGAACGACATGTCCCTGACCTCGGGACGCACCCGGACCCTCGTCGTCACCTCCCGGGAGGACGCGACCGACAGCCCTGGCGGCGGCGGGAGCTCGCGCTCGTCGAGGCGGTCCCTGGGGTGGCTGTCGAGCTGCGTGTAGGTCCACCGGTCGCCCTCGAACTTGTCGAGGGCGTACAGGCGCAGGTAGTCGGGCGCCTCCGGGTCGTTCGTCCGGTAGGTGAGGACGACCGAGTCGTCCAGCCGGGTCAGCTCCCGTTTCAGGCTCACCAGCGGGTCGGGGGTCGTCACCGTCTGCGTGCCGCCGTTGCCGTCGCCGCCGAGGCCGAACATGCCGCGCGGCTGCAGCCCGGGCACGGCCGCCGGCACCAGCACCGCGATCGCCACCGCGCCCGCCGCGATACGGCGCCCGGACGCCACCAGCGCCGCAGCGTCGGGCAGCGCGGACCCCTCGTCCGGGCGGGGGTCGGCGCCCGCCAGCGGCACCTCCCGCTGCCGGAACGAGGAGACCGTCCGGCCCCAGCCGCCGACCTGCTCGCGGGCGTCGGCCATCAGCAGCGCGAGGAAGCCGAGCGCGCCGACGCCGAACGCCAGCCAGCTGACGCCGTCCTCGCGGACCGCCGCGGGCACGCTGTACATGGCGAGCAGCGGCAGCCCGGCCGGGGCGGCGCGGCGCATCCGCACGGCCAGCAGGTCGACGAGGACGGCGACCAGCCCGATCCCCGCGGCGGTCATCAGCTCGATCCCCGGCAGCACCGGGACGGGCGCCGCGTACCGGTTGGCCGCCCGCCAGCCGCTCTCGGACAGGTCGCCGAGGTGCCCCACCGACTCCGGTGACGGGATGGTCCCCAGCCACGCCGCGTCGGACGCGTACACCAGGTTCAGGTACAGCAGGAGGCCGGCCAGGCCGAACAGCAGGTTCACCACCGCCGGCAGCCGCAGCCGCCGCGCGAGCACGCCCGCGCCGGCGACGGCGAGCACCGCGCCCAGCCCGGCCCAGAACCAGCCGCCCGACTCGAACAGCGGGTAGAGGCCGATCGAGCCGGCGAGCGTCGCCAGCCCCGCCATGACCGTCATCCGGATCCTCATGCGCCGTCCCTGACGAAGTCGTCGCCGGTCTGCCCGGTCCGCGCCCACGCCCCGGCCAGCTCCGCCGCCGACCGGACGATCACCACCCGCCAGCCGCCCGCCCGCAGCAGCGCGGCCGCCCGCTCGGCGGCCGTGCCGGTCGGCTCCGGCCCGGTTCCTCCGGGCGCCCCGCCCGTGGCGCGCCCGCGTCCGAGGACGAGCACCGCGACGCAGGTCCCGGTGCCGCGCCGGACGGCCGCGAGCGAGCGCGCCTCGTCCTCGGACAGGACGCCGAACACCCCGATGACCAGCCCGTCGCCCTCCCGCGTCGCGCCGGCCCGGCCGCGCAGGGCCGAAAGGCCCGGCGACAGCGTGCGCTCCTTGGACCGGCGGGCCACCGCCAGCGCGTCGAGCAGCAGCCCCTCGAACGTCTCGTCGGCCCGCGCGGCCGGCAGCGCCTCGCCCCCGTCGGTGACGTAGCGCAGGTTCATGCCCGTCCGGACCAGGTGCACCCCGATCGACGCGGTCGCCGACACGGCCTGCTCGAACGTGCCGCCGGGGCCGTCGCCCCAGTGCGCGGCGCGGCGGGTGTCGAGGAACAGCGTCCCGCTGCTCTGGAAGTGCTGCTCCTCGCGCCGCACCATCAGCTCGCCGTGCCGGGCGGTGGAGCGCCAGTGGACGCGGCGCAGGTCGTCGCCGTGCCGGTACTCGCGCGGCGTCACGTCGTCCTCGCCCGCCGCGGACACCGCCCGGGCGACGCTGTCACCGCCGCCCGTCCACGCGCCCGACAGCCGCGCCGACGGCAGCGGGTGGATCGTCGGCGTCACCGTCAGCGTGTCCGACAGGCTGAAGGAGCGGACCAGCTCGACCATCCCGAACGGGTCGGCGAGCCGGACGGTCAGCGGCCCCACCCGGAAGCGCCCGCGCACGTCGGATCGGATCCGGTAGCCGAGCTGGCGCTTCCCGTGCGACTCGATCCGGTCGAGGACGAACCGCGCCCGCCCGCCGAGCGCGTACGGGACCCGGTCCTCCACCATCAGCAGCCCGCTCGGCAGCCGCGACACGTTCTCCAGCCGCAGGTCGACGCGCGCCTCCTGGCCGACCGGCAGCCGCGGCGGGTCGAGCCGCCGCGCGCACGCCAGCCGGTAGCGGGTGCGCGACACCGCGAGCGTGCACAGCAGCGGGAGGGCCAGCACCAGCACTCCGGCGCGCAGCAGGTCGCGCTCGCCGAGGACGAACGCGCACACGATCGCGGTCGCGCCGGCGGCCACGAAGGACCGCCCGCGCGTGGTGAGGCCGGCAAGCGCGCGTCTCAACGGTCACTTCCCGTGGGACGGCACCGGCAGTCGTCTCACCAGGTCCGCCACGACCTGCTCGGGACGCCGCCGGTCCACCTGGGCCTCCGCGGTCGGCAGCAGCCGGTGGGCGAGGACGGGGACCGCGAGGTCCTGCAGGTCGTCGGGGACGACGTAGTCGCGGTCGTCGAGCGCCGCGTACGCCCGCGCCGCCCGCACCAGGTGCAGCGTCGCCCGCGGCGAGGCGCCGAGCCGCAGGTCGGGATGGCTCCGGGTCGCGGCGACCAGCTCGATCGCGTACTGCCGCACCGCCGCGGACACGTGCTGGCGGCGCACCACGTCGATGAGGCCGCGGACGTCGGCCGCGTGCGCGACGGGGGTGAGCCGGTCGAGCGGGGACGTCTCCCCGTGCGTCTCCAGCATCTCCAGCTCGGCCGCCGGGTCGGGGTAGCCCATCGAGATGCGGGCGGTGAACCGGTCGCGCTGGGCCTCCGGCAGCGGGTAGGTCCCCTCCATCTCCACCGGGTTCTGGGTGGAGATCACCATGAACGGCGGCTCCAGCGTGTAGGTGGTGCCGTCCACCGTGACCTGGCGCTCCTCCATGCACTCCAGCAGCGCGGACTGCGTCTTCGGGGACGCGCGGTTGATCTCGTCGCCGACCACGATGTTGGCGAACACCGGGCCCGGCTTGAACTCGAACTCGCGCAGCTCCTGGTTGTAGGCGCTGACCCCGGTGATGTCGCTGGGCAGCAGGTCGGGCGTGAACTGCACGCGCCGCACCGAGCAGTCGACCGAGCGTGCGAGCGCCTTCGCGAGCATCGTCTTGCCGACGCCGGGGACGTCCTCGATCAGGAGGTGACCCTCGGCCAGCAGCACCGTCAGGGCGAGCCGCACCACCGAGGGCTTGCCCTCGATCACCGACTCCACCGCGTCCCGGATCTTGTTCGCGACGTGCGCGAGACCGTCGAGGCCGGGATCGGACGCCTCCCCGCCGCCGTGCCGGGCCGGGTGGGATGCCGGGGGGTCGGTCTCCATGAACGACTCGCCGTGCGTTCCTACTGCCACCAAACCCTCCTCAGCCGTCCGGCCGCGCGGTGTGCTGGCCCCTCAATCGGAGCCCGGTCCTTTCGCGCGCCGGTGCGGCGCTCTTTGCGTCCGCCCAAACGACAGTACGTCGTCGGGCGGCGCGCCGCGATGTTCATGGTGAACGCGAGCCCATTGTGCTCCACGGGATCGGCATCCTGACCCGCCGCGGCGCACCACTTCTCTCCACCTGGCCCCTTCCATCTCCCCGTCACCCGGGAGGAGATCGCCGGGACGCCGTTTCCCGCGCCGCGGCGCGCGGAGCGGGCGCCGTGCGCCCCCACTCCGCCCCACCCCCTCTGAACTGGGAATTCGTCCGCCGAATCGGCCTCTGGAACGTGTTTTTATTGTTGACGGTGGGGAAGAGTGGAGTAGAGTGGGGCGCCGTGGGGAGCAGGTGCGCCCCATGCGGCGCGGGAGGTGGGGCCGGTGTTCCTCGGCACCCATTCGCCGCGCCTCGACGACAAGGGACGGCTGTTCCTGCCGGCGAAATATCGCGAGGAGCTGTCGGGGGGATTGGTGATCACGAAGGGCCAGGAACGCTGCCTGTACGTCTTCCCCATGGCGGAGTTCCAGCGGATAACCGAGGCTCTGCGTGCCGCACCGGTCACCGAGAAGGCCGTGCGCGGCTACAGCAGGGTCTTCTTCGCCAGTGCTTCCGACGAGGTCCCCGACAAGCAGGGCCGCGTCACCATACCTCCGCCGCTCCGCAAGTACGCGGGGCTCACCCGCGACTGCACGGTCATCGGCGCCAACACGCGACTCGAGATCTGGGACGCGCAGGCGTGGGAGACCTACCTGGAGCAGGAGGAGGAGACGTTCTCCGACGTCTCGGAGGAGGTGTTGCCAGGGATCCTCTGAGATCAGACTCGCCGGTCCGATGACCGGCTATGGCCCACGTTCGGCCAGGTCTCCAGCCGCTCTCCGAGCCAGCTGGCGCAGCTTCCCCGGCGCCAGACGGCGACCCCCCGCGTTACGGCGCGGTGATCTTCCTCTAGGGCAGCGGATGGGGACCTGGCCGGGCGAGGCCGTCGCCGGGGGCGGGGGCTGGAGGACGGCCGGCGACGCCACGCAGTCCGCGAGCGAAGTGGCAGCAGTACAGGGGGTGAACCATGGACGTGGGAGACCACGCGGCCAAGTCCGGTCACGTACCGGTCATGCTCGGTCGCGTCCTGGAGATCCTCGCCCCCGCGGTCACGTTCGCGGCGGACGACGCCACCGGACGCGACCCCGTCTACCTCGACGCCACGCTCGGCATGGGCGGCCACGCCGAGGCGATGCTGCGGGCCGTCCCGCGGCTCCGCCTCATCGGCCTCGACCGCGACGCCACCGCGCTGGAGCGCTCGGCGCGCAGGCTCGCCCCGTTCGGCGACCGCGTCACGCTGGAGCACGCCGTCTACGACGAGATCCCCGGTGTCCTGCGCCGGCTGCGCGTCCCCGCGGTGGACGCCGTCCTGTTCGACCTCGGCGTCTCCTCCCCGCAGCTCGACGAGGCCGACCGCGGCTTCGCCTACTCCTACGACGCGCCCCTCGACATGCGGATGGACCGCACCCAGCGCCTCACCGCCGCCGAGGTCGTCAACGGCTACCCGCCCGCCGAGCTCGCCCGCATCCTGCGCGAGTACGGCGAGGAGCGGTTCGCCCAGCGCATCGCCGCCGCGATCGTCCGCGAGCGCGAGCGCGCCCCGCTCGACTCCACCAGGCGGCTCGCCGACCTGGTGCGCACCTCCATCCCGGCCGCGACCCGCCGCACCGGCGGCAACCCGGCCAAGCGCACCTTCCAGGCGCTGCGCATCGAGGTGAACGGAGAACTCGACATCTGGCGGCGGGCCCTGCCCGCCGCACTCGACGCGCTCCCGGTCGGCGGCCGGGTCGCCGTCCTCAGCTACCACTCCCTGGAGGACCGCATCACCAAGCGGGTCCTCGCCGCCCAGGCGGCCGACACCACCCCGCCGGACCTGCCGGTCCCGCTGCCCGAACACGAGCCGAGGTTCCGGCTTCTAACACGCGGGGCGGAACTGCCGTCCGACGAGGAGACCACGACCAACCCACGGGCCGGATCGGTGCGGATGCGCGCCGCCGAGCGGGTCCGGGAGGCGACATGACCACGACCACCAGGCGGCCGCCCGCCAAGGCGCCCAAGAAGCCGCCCGCGCAGCGCACGCCGACCAGGCGTACGCCCGCGGCGGCCAAGACCGCTCCCACGACCGCTCCCAAGGTCGCTCCCAAGGCGGCGCCCGCCACCGCGGCGACCACCGCCAAGGCGAACAGTGCCAAGGCGACCAGTGCCAAGGCGGCCGCGAAGCGCACGGCGGCGCACTCGCCGCCGCGCGCTCCGTTCGTGCTGCTCATCGTCGGGCTGCTCGGCGGCGCCCTGGTGAGCCTGCTGCTGCTCAACACCGTCCTCGCGGAGGACGCGTTCACCCTGACGCGGCTGCAGCAGAGCAACAAGCAGCTCGACCAGCAGCGGCAGGCGCTCGAAGAGGACATCGCACGCGGCGACTCCCCGGCGCAGACGGCGAAGAAGGCGGAGGCGCTCGGCCTGAAGCAGGCCAAGGACCCGGCCTTCTTCTACCCCGGCACCGGGCGGGCGAGCGGCGGGACGATCCGTCCCGTGCCGCCCGAGGCCGCCGCGGCGGCGGGCGCCGCGGGCGTGATCGGCGTCCCCGGCACCGTGGTGCCCGGGGACGGCGTCCCGCCGGCCGCCGGGCAGGGCGCGCGGTGACGAAACGGCCGGGCCGCGGGACCGCCGGGCCTCCTCCCGGCCGGGGACGCGGCTCGGACGGCGCGGGACGGCCGGGGACGAAGGGCAGCGCCGCCCGCCGTCCCGCGCGCGGCGGCATGGGGCCCTCCCCGCGCAAGGAGACCCCGCGCACGAAGCCGCCGCGCAGGGAGGCGCCCCGCGACGACGCGGGGTCCGCCGGCACGCCCACCAAGAAGCCCGGCCCGAAGAAGCCGGCGCAGAAGCCCGCCCAGAAGGCGCCTCCGAAGCCCGCGCAGAAGAAGGCGCCGGCCAAGGCGCCGCCTGGGAAGAGCCGCGCGGGCGCGACGACGCAGAACGCCCACACCGCCAGGCCGCCCCGGACCGGCCCGCGCGGGCCGCGCCCCGGCGGCGGCTCAGGACGGCGCCCGCCGCCCCGCGGCCCCCGGACCCGCGTCCCGTTCCACCGGCGCGACCCCCTCAAGCGGCTGAACGTCGGGCTGCTCGTCGTCGCTTTCGTGCTGTCGCTGTTCGCCGGACGGCTCGTCCAGCTCCAGACGATCGAGTCCGGCAAGTACTCCGAGCAGGCGATGCGGCAGCGGCTGCAGAAGATCGAGCTGCCCGCCATCCGCGGCGACATCACCGACGCGCAGGGCCACCCGCTCGCCATGACCGTGGAGGCGCGGGCGATCTACGCCGACCCGTCCCTCATCAAGGCGGACAAGCGGCAGACCATCGTCAACGCGCTGGCCCCGACGCTCGGCCTGAACCCCTCGACGCTGATGAAGCAGCTCAGCAAGCCCGACACCCGGTTCGTGTACCTTGCGCACGGCGTCCGGCCCGACCAGGCCCGACTGATCACCTCGTGGAACTTCCTCGGAATCGGGACGCTCCCCGAATACCGCCGGGAGTACCCCAACGATTCGCTCGCCGCGGGCGTCATAGGCTTCGTGAACGACACGGGGAAGGGCGCCGCCGGGCTGGAGAGCTCCATGAACGGCGTGCTCGCCGGACGCGCGGGCTGGCAGCGGGTGGAGATCAGCCCCGAGGGCCAGCACATCCCCATGGGCGAGGACCAGCGGCGCCCGTCCGAGCCCGGCCGCGGCGTGCGCCTCACGCTGCGGCGCGACCTGCAGTTCAAGGCGCAGCAGGCGATCGAGAAGCAGGTCAGGGCGACGAAGGCGAAGAGCGGCAGCGTCATCGTCATGGACCCGCGCACCGGCAGGCTGCTCGCCATGGCCTCGGCGCCCGGGTTCGACCCGAACGAGTACGCGAAGTCCGACGGCGACCTGTGGGGCAGCCCGCTGGTGCAGGCGGCCTACGAGCCGGGCAGCACCGGCAAGGTCGTCACGGCCGCCGCCGTCATGGAGCACGGCGGCGTCACCCCGCACACCCCCTACACCGTCCCCGACACGATCAGGAAGTACGACATCGCGTTCAGGGACTCGCACCCCCACGCGACCGAGCGGCTCACCTTCGCCGGCGTCCTCGCCACGTCCAGCAACGTCGGCACCATCATGGCCAGCGAGAGCATCAGCTCGCAGCGGCTCTACCAGACGCTGCGCGACTTCGGGTTCGGGACGAAGACCGGCCTGCCGCTGCCCAGCGAGACGCCCGGCCTGCTGAAGCCGCCCGCCCAGTGGTCGGGCACCGACCGGTACCCGATCGCGTTCGGGCAGACGGTCTCGGTGAACGCGGTGCAGATGGCGAGCGTCTACGCGACCATCGCCAACGGCGGTGTGCGCGTCGAGCCCACCCTCGTCGAGGGCACCGTCGGCGACGACGACAAGTTCACGCCCGCGCGCGAGCCGCGGCGCAAGCAGGTGATCAGCGCGCGGACGGCCCGGCAGATCAGCGACATGCTGGAGGGCGTGACGACCAGGGAGGGGACGGCCCCGAGGGCGCAGATCGCGGGATACCGCGTCGCGGGCAAGACCGGCACCGCCGAGAACGTCAACCCGCGCACCGGCGGCTACGACGGCGGCGGCTACACCGCGTCGTTCGCGGGGTTCGCCCCGGCGGACGATCCGCAGCTCGTCGTGCAGGTCGTCCTGCAGGATCCGAAGCGGGGCAGCCACTATGGTGGCGATGCGGCCGCGCCGGTGTTCAAGGACGTGATGAGCTTCGCCCTGCAGTCCGAGAAGGTCCCGCCCACGGGGAGCCGCCCGCCGACCGTCCAGATTCACGCCCGAGACTGACCGCAGCGAGTACTCTCCTCGCCTGTGAGTCCACCACGACCCGTGCACCAGCAGTCCCGCACTGTCCGTACCGAAAGAAACGCCCGCACCGAAAGAAACGTCATGCGTCCCACCACCAATCCGGCCCGTCCGCTGAACGGGCTCGCGGCGCTTCTCGGGATCGAGCGCGGCGGCTGGGACCAGGTGTCGGCGACGGGCATCACGCACGATTCGCGGGCGGTGCTGCCCGGCGACGTCTACGCGGCCCTGCCGGGCGCGCGCGCCCACGGCGCGCAGTTCTCCGCGCAGGCGGCGGAAGCGGGTGCGGCGGCGATCCTCACCGACCCCGACGGCTACGACCAGGCGGCGGCGACGGGCCTGCCGGTGCTGGTGGTGGCGGACGTGCGCGCGCGGCTGGGCGACGCCGCGGCCTGGGTGTACGGGGAGCCGGGACGCGACATCACGACGATCGGCGTCACCGGGACGAGCGGCAAGACCACCACCGTCTTCCTGCTGGACGCGGGCCTGCGCGCCGCCGGGATCGAGACCGGCCTGGTCGGCGGGGTCGAGATCCGGGTCGGCGGCGACCGGGTGCCGAGCGCGCTGACCACCCCGGAGTCGACCGACCTGCACGCGCTGATGGCGATGATGCGCGAGCGCGGCGTCGGCGCCGCCGCGATGGAGGTGTCCAGCCACGCGCTGAAGCAGGGCCGGGTCGGCGGCATGACCTACGAGGTCGCGGTGTTCACGAACCTGTCCCAGGACCACCTGGACTACCACCCGTCCATGCAGGACTACTTCTTCACCAAGGCCCGGCTGTTCACGCCCGAGTACTCGCGCGTCGGCGTCGTCAACCTGGACGACCACCACGGCCGCGAGCTGCTGGAGATCGCCACGGTGCCGGTGACGACGTTCTCGGCGTCCGGCGACCCGGCGGCCGACTGGCGGGCCGAGAACGTGCGCGTCGGCGCGGACGGCAGCGTGTTCCGCGTCGTCGGGCCCGGCGGCATCGAGGCCGACGGCGAGGTCCGGCTGGCCGGGCCGTTCAACGTCGCGAACGCGCTCGCCGCGGTCGTCGCGCTGGTCGAGGCGGGCATCCCGCTGCAGGCGGCGGTGCGCGGGGTCGCGTCCCTGTCCGGCGTCCCCGGACGCCTGGAGCGGGTGGACGAGGGCCAGGAGTTCGTCACCCTCGTCGACTACTCCCACAAACCGGGCGCGGTCGAGGCCGTCCTGACCGCGCTGCGTCCCGTCACCGAGGGCGACCTCACGGTGGTGATCGGCTGCGGCGGCGACCGCGACCGCGGCAAGCGCCCGCTGATGGGGGAGGCCGCCGCCCGGCTGGCCGACACGGCGATCTTCACCGACGACAACCCGAGGTCGGAGGATCCGCTCGCGATCCTCGCCGCTATGGTCGAGGGCGGGCTCAAGGTGCCGCAGCCCGAGCGGGCGCACATCGTGGTGGAGCCGGACCGCGCCGCCGCGATCGCGCTGGCCGTGGCCCGGGCCCGCCGCGGCGACGTCCTCGTCATCGCGGGCAAGGGCCACGAGCAGGGGCAGAACGTGGCGGGAACGGTGCACCCGTTCGACGACCGGGAGGTCGTCCGGGAGGCGCTCCGGCGCCATACGAAGGTGACAAGAGGGGACGGGGCGCAGGCGTGATCCCACTTCCGCTGTCGACGATCGCGGAGATCACGGGAGGCACCCTCCACGGGCCTCCGGACGTCATGGTGAGCGGTCACGTGGTGATCGACTCGCGTGCCGTGGAGCCGGGGGCGCTGTTCGTGGCGCTCAAGGGCGAGCGCGCGGACGGGCACGACTTCGCGTCCGGGGCGTTCGCCGACGGGGCCGCCGCCGTGCTGGCGCAGCGTCCGGTGGGCGGGCCGTGCGTCGTCGCCGCCGACGTCCAGGACGCGCTCGGACGGCTCGCCAGGGGAGTGCTGGAGCGGCTGCCCGGCGCGACCGTCATCGCGGTGACCGGCTCGGCGGGCAAGACGTCCACCAAGGACCTCATCGGGCAGGTCGCGGGCCGCGCAGGCCCGACCGTGTTCCCGCCCGGGTCGTTCAACAACGAGCTCGGGCTGCCGCTCACCGTGCTGCGCGCCGACGATGCGACACGGCACCTCGTCCTGGAGATGGGCGCGCGCGGGATCGGCCACATCTCCTACCTGACCGGCATCGCCCGTCCGGACGTCGGGGTGGTGCTGAACGTCGGCACCGCGCACGTCGGGGAGTTCGGCGGCCGGGAGAACATCGCGCTGGCCAAGGGCGAGATCGTGGAGGCGGTGCCGCCGGGCGGGACCGCCGTCCTCAACGCCGACGACCCGCTGGTCGCCGCGATGGCGTCCCGCACGCGGGGCGAGGTCGTGACGTTCGGCCGGTCATCGGACGCCGTCGTCCGCGCCGAGGACGAGACGCTCGACGAGCAGGGCCGGGCACGGTTCACGCTCGTCACGCCGGAGGGGTCCGCGCCGGTCGCGCTGCGGCTCTTCGGCTCGCATGCCGTCCCGAACGCGCTGGCCGCCGCGGCGGCGGTGCGGGCGGCCGGGCTGGCGCCCGCCGACATCGCCGAGGGCCTCTCGCAGGCCGGGCCGGTCAGCCGGTGGCGGATGGAGGTCACCGAGCGGGCCGACGGCGTGACCGTGGTCAACGACGCCTACAACGCCAACCCCGACTCGACGCGCGCCGCGCTCGACGTCCTCGCGCACATGGCCCGCGGCCGCCGCGCGTTCGCGGTGCTGGGTGAAATGGCCGAACTCGGCGCATCGTCCGCCGCGGAACATGCCAAGATCGGGGAGCATGCCGCGCGGCGCGGGGTCGCCGGCCTCGTCGTCGTCGGCGCGAACGCGGCGGCGATCGCGGACGGGGCACGTCAGGTGAGGTCATGGACGGGAGAGTGCGTGCAGGTGGATGACGTCGGCGCGGCGGTGGCCGTGCTCACGGGGCGGCTCGGGCCGCGGGACGTCGTGCTGGTGAAGGGCTCTCGCGTCGCCGGGCTCGAACGGGTCGCCACGGCGGTCCTGGCGGAGGACGGCCGATGACCAACATCATCATCGCGGCCGGGGTCGCGCTGATCTTCGTGATGGTCGGCACGCCCGTGTGGATCCGGATCATGAACCGGCTCGGCTACGGCCAGATGATCCGGGACGACGGCCCGGAGGCGCACGCCAGCAAGCGCGGCACCCCCCAGATGGGCGGGACGGTCTTCATCGTCGGCTCGCTCGTCGGCTACGCCGCCGCGCACCTGGTCACCGGCACCGAGCCGACGATCTCCGGCATCCTCGTGCTGTTCCTGATGGCCGGCCTCGGCGCCGTCGGTTTCGTGGACGACTACATCAAGGTCTTCAAGCAGCGCAGCCTCGGCCTGCGCAGCGGCGCCAAGATGATCGGCATCGTGCTGGTCGGCGTCGTGTTCGCGGTCGGGTCCCTCAACTTCCCGAACGGCTACGACATCACCCCCGCCGCCCCCCACCTGTCCTTCCTGCGCGACTTCGGCCCGTCGATCGGCCCGTACCTGTTCGTGGTGTGGGCGCTGCTGCTCATCGCGGCCATGTCCAACGGCGTCAACCTGACCGACGGCCTCGACGGCCTCGCGGCGGGCCCGGCCGGGATGGTGCTGGCCGCCTACGTCATCATCGGGAACTGGCAGCTCCGCAACAGCTGCACCGACTTCGCCCTCGCCCCCAACTGCTACAGCGTCCGCGACCCCCTCGACCTCGCGGTCGTCGCCGCGGCCGTGCTCGGCGGCGTGTTCGGCTTCCTGTGGTGGAACGCGCCGCCCGCGAAGATCTTCATGGGCGACACCGGCTCGCTGGCCCTCGGCGGCGTCCTGGTCGGCCTCGCGATCCTCACCCGCACCCAGTTCCTGCTCGCCATCCTCTGCGGCCTGATCGTGATGATCACGCTGTCGGTGATCATCCAGGTCGGCGGGTTCAAGATGACCAAGAAGCGCGTGTTCAAGATGGCCCCGCTGCAGCACCACTTCGAGCTGTCCGGCTGGGCTGAGACGACGATCGTCGTGCGCTTCTGGCTGATGTCGGCGCTCTTCGTCGCGATCGGGATCGGCCTGTTCTATCTGGAATGGATGCCCAAGGAATGAGCGGAGCGAACCGGGGGGGCGACCGTCCCTGGGGCGGGCGGAGCGTTTGTGTCGCCGGGTTGGGCGTGTCGGGGCGTGCCGCCGCTCGCGTGCTCGCCTCCCACGGCGCCCGTGTCACCGTCGTGGACGCCCGCGACGGCGAGGAGCAGCGCGCGCACGCCGCCGAGCTGGAGGCGCGCGGGGTCGAGGTCAGGCTCGGCGACGGCGAGGCCCTGCCGGCCGGGACCGACCTCGTGGTGACCTCGCCGGGCTGGCGCCCGGACGTGCCGCTGCTCGCCGCGGCCGCCGCGTCCGGCATCGAGATCATCGGCGAGGTCGAGCTGGCGTGGCGGCTCCGGCCGGAGAACGCCGCGCCGTGGCTGGCCATCACCGGGACGGACGGCAAGACCACCGTCGTCCGGATGCTGACGTGCATGCTCACCGCCGCCGGACACAAGGCCCTCGCGGTGGGGAACGTGGGGACACCGATCGTGGAGGCCGTGTCGGAGCCGTACGACGTCCTCGCCGTGGAGCTGTCGAGCTATCAGCTCCACTGGTCGAGTTCCCTCGCGCCCTACGCGGCGGCGGTGCTGAACGTCGCGCCCGACCATCTCGACTGGCACGGCTCCATGGACGCCTACATCGCCGCCAAGGCCAAGATCTTCACGCCGGGGTGCGTCGCGGTCCACAACGCCGACGACGAGACGTCCACCGCCCTCGCCGAACGCGCCGAGGGCGTGCAGCGGCGGGTCGGGTTCACGCTCCGGGTGCCGCGTCCCGGCGAGCTCGGCGTCGTCGAGGAACTGCTGGTCGACCGCGCCTTCACCGAGCACGCGAGCCAGGCGGCGGAGCTGGCCGCGATCGGTGACGTCCACCCGTTCGCGCCGCACAACGTCGCCAACGCGCTGGCCGCCGCCGGGCTCGCCCGCGCGTACGGGGCGCCGCCCGAGGCCGTCCGGGACGGGCTGCGCGCGTTCGTGCCCGAGCCGCACCGCATCCAGCACGTCGCGGACGTCGCCGGCGTCACCTACGTCAACGACTCCAAGGCGACCCAGCCGCACGCCGCCGCCGCGTCGCTCACCGCCTACCAGCCCGTCGTGTGGATCGCGGGCGGCCTCCTCAAGGGCCTCGACGTCGACGACCTGGTCCGGTCGTGCGCCGGCAGGCTGCGCGGCGCCGTGCTGATCGGCCGCGACCGGCACCGGATCGCCGAGGCTCTCGCGCGACACGCCCCGGATGTCCCGGTCGTGGACGTCCCCGACACCGACACTGGGGCGATGGACCGCGTCGTCAACGAAGCCGCCTCCCTCGCCCGCCCCGGGGACACCGTGCTGCTCGCCCCCGTCGGGGCGTCCTTCGACATGTTCGCCAACTACCCGGCCCGCGGCGACGCCTTCATCGCCGCCGTCGAGCGCCTCGCCGCCGGGCACCCCGGCGGCGAGGGCGCCGCCGGGAACGCCGGGTAGCCGTGACCGCCGCGGCCGAGGAGGAGGGCGGGCGGCGTTCGGGGCCGCGGGAGCAGGTGGTCGCCGCCGTCGGGCTGCTCGACCGTCCCCTCACCTCCTACTACCTGGTGCTGGGCTGCTCGGTGATGCTGCTCGCGCTCGGGCTGACGATGGTGCTGTCGGCGTCCAGCGTCAAGCAGCTCCAGGCGACCGGGTCCGCCTACACGCTGTTCCAGAAGCAGGCCATGTGGATGGCGATCGGGCTGCCCGGCATGTGGCTGGCGTCCCGCCTGCCGGTGAAGACGTTCCGGGCGCTCGCCTACCCGCTGCTGCTGCTGTCGGTCGTCGCGCTGGCGATGGTCCTGGTCCCGGGGCTCGGACGCAGCGCGGGCGGCGCCACCCGCTGGGTCGCCCTCGGGCCGCTGCAGATCCAGCCGTCCGAGCTCGCCAAGCTCGCGCTCGTGCTGTGGGGCGCCGACCTGCTGGCCCGCAAGGACCGGCTCGGCCAGCTCACCGAGTGGCGGCCGCTGCTCGTCCCGCTGATGCCGGGCGCCGGGCTCCTCGTCCTGCTGGTCATGCTGGGCAGCGACCTCGGTACCACGCTGGTGCTCCTCACCATCTTCCTGGCGCTGCTGTGGGTCGTCGGCGCCCCCGGGCGGCTGTTCGTCGGCATCGCCGGGCTCGTGTGCCTGCTGGTGTCGATCCTCATCGTCGTCGAGCCGTACCGGATGCAGCGCCTCACCGGGTTCCTCGACCCGTCCGGGAACCAGCTGACGACCAACTACCAGGGCACGCAGGGGCTGTTCGCGGTCGCGTCCGGCGGCCTGTTCGGCACGGGCCTCGGCGAGGGCCGCGCCAAATGGGACTACCTGCCCCACGCCGAGACCGACTTCATCTTCGCGATCGTGGGGGAGGAGTTCGGGCTCGTCGGCACCCTCGTCGTCCTCGGGCTGTTCGGCCTGCTCGCCTACGCGGGCCTGCGGATCGCCCGGCGGGTGAACGACCCGTTCACCCGGCTCGCCGCCGCCGGGGCCACGGCGTGGCTCGTCGTGCAGGCCATCGTGAACATCGGCGCCGTCATCGGCGTCCTGCCCATCACCGGGATCCCGCTGCCGCTGGTCTCCTACGGCGGTTCGGCGCTCATCCCGAGCCTGTTCGCGCTCGGGATGCTGCTCGCCTTCGCCAAACGCGAGCCCGGTGCGCGGCAAGCACTCTCCGCACGGGGCCCCGGACCGGTCGTGAGGGCTCTAAGCTGGCTGGGTCTGGCACGGCGTTGAATTCCCCCTTCCGAACATGCTGAGGAGTTGTCAACGAGCATGAGGGTTGTCCTGGCCGGCGGCGGCACCGCCGGACACATCGAGCCCGCCCTGGCTCTCGCGGACGCGCTGCGCCGGGGCGACCCGAACGTCGGGATCGTCTGCCTCGGGACCGAGCGGGGTCTGGAGACCCGGCTCGTTCCGCAGCGGGGCTACGAGCTCGCCCTGATCCCCCCGGTGCCGCTGCCCCGCACGCTGACCCCGCGGCTGCTGACGGTCCCCGGCCGGCTGCGCGGCGCGATCAACGCGGCGGCGGCCGTCCTCGACCAGGCGCAGGCCGACATCCTGGTCGGGTTCGGCGGCTACGTCGCGACCCCCGGCTACCTGGCCGCGCGCAAGCGCAAGGTCCCGATCATCGTCCACGAGGCCAACCCCAAGCCCGGCCTCGCCAACAAGCTCGGCGCCCGCTTCACCGAGCACGTCGCCGTCTCGCACGCCGACTCGCCGCTGCCGAACCCGACGTTCGTCGGCATCCCGCTGCGCCGCGAGATCGCCACGCTCGACCGGCTCGCGACCGGCGACAAGGCCCGCTCCTACTTCGGCCTCCTGCCCGACCTGCCCACCCTGCTGATCTTCGGCGGGTCGCAGGGTGCCCGGTCGCTCAACCAGGCCGCCGTCGCCGCCGCGCCGTACTTCCGGCAGGCGGGCATCCAGGTGCTGCACATCGTCGGGCCGAAGAACACCGAGGAGCCCGAGCCCTCGTCCGGCGGCCCGCAGTACGTCACGATCCCCTACTGCGACCGGATGGACCTCGCCTACGCCGCCGCCGACATGGCCATGTGCCGCGCCGGCGCGATGACGTGCGCGGAGCTGGCCGCGGTCGCGCTGCCCGCGGTGTACGTGCCGCTGCCGATCGGCAACGGCGAGCAGCGGCTGAACGCCGAGCCGATCGTCGCGGCGGGCGGCGGGCTGCTCGTCGACAACGCCGAGCTGTCGCCCGACTGGATCGCGCGGCACCTGCTGCCGGTGCTGGCCGACCCGGCCCGCGTCGCGCACATGTCGGAGGCCGCCGGGAAGATGGGACGCCGGGACGCCGACGTCGCGCTCGCGAAGATGGTGTACGACGTCGTCCACTCGGCGGGCGCCGGCCGATGAGCCCGATCGATCCTCGCGGCGACGTGCCCGCCGGCGACCTCGGCCGGGTCCACTTCATCGCGATCGGGGGCGCGGGGATGTCCGGCATCGCCCGCATCATGCTGCGGCGCGGCCTCGCCGTGTCCGGCAGCGACGCGCGCGACTCCGAGCTGCTCACCCAGCTCGGCGACCTCGGCGCGAAGGTCTTCGTCGGGCACGACGCCGCGCACGTCGGCGACGCCGACACCGTGGTGATCTCCACCGCGATCCGCGAGACCAACCCGGAGCTGGCCGCCGCCCGCGAGCGGGGCCTGCGCGTCCTGCACCGGTCGGAGGCGCTGGCCGCGCTGATGACCGGACGGCGCGCGGTCGCGGTGGCGGGCACCCACGGCAAGACGACGACGACCTCGATGCTCACCGTCGCGCTGCAGCACGCGGGCGCCGACCCGTCCTACTGCATCGGCGGGCAGCTCGTCACCACCGGTCTCGGCGCCGACGAGGGCACCGGCGACGTCTTCGTCGCGGAGGCCGACGAGAGCGACGGCTCCTTCCTGCGCTACACCCCGCACATCGCGGTCGTGACCAATGTGGAGGCCGACCACCTCGACAACTACGGCGCGTTCGAGAAGGTCAAGGAGAACTTCGCCGCGTTCGCCGGACGCATCGTGCCGGACGGGGCGCTGGTCGCCGGCACCGACGACCCCGTCGCCCGCGAGCTGGCCGCCGCCGCCCGCGAGCGCGGCCTGAACGTGGTCACCTACGGCCAGGCCGTCGACGCCGACCTGCGCATCACCGGCTTCACCCCCCGGGGCCTCGGCTCCACCTTCGAGATCGAGGGGCTCGGCGAGGTGCGCCTTGAGGTGCCCGGACGGCACTACGCGCACAACGCCACCGCGGCCATCGCGGTCGCGCGGCTCCTCGGCCACGGCTTCGACGTGGTGCGCGAGGGGCTCGCGTCGTTCACCGGGTCGATGCGGCGGCTCGAGCGCAAGGGCGAGGCGGGCGGCGTCGAGGTGTTCGACAGCTACGCCCACCACCCGACGGAGCTGACCGCCGACCTGGAGGCCACCCGCGACTACCTCGGCCAGAAGGGCGAGGGCGGGCGGATCGTCGCGGTGTTCCAGCCGCACCTGTACAGCCGCACCCGGTTCTTCGCCACCGAGTTCGGCGCGGCGCTCGGCCTCGCCGACGTCGCCGTCGTCCTCGACGTCTACGGCGCGCGCGAAGACCCGGAGCCCGGTGTGACGGGCGCGCTGGTCGCCGACGCCGTCCCGGCCGGGACCCGGTCGGTGTACGCGCCCGTCCGGGACGAGGTGCCCGGCGTCGCGGCGTCCCTCGCCCGGCCCGGCGACGTCGTCATCACCCTCGGCGCCGGGGACGTGACGCAGCTCGGCCCGCTCGTCCTGGAACGCCTCGCGCGCTAGCGGACGGGCCGCGGTGACACGCCGCCGTGCGCGGGATCGGCGGCGGACGGGCGGATCACTGCCAAGCTGAGGCCATGACCGAGACGGGGGCGAGACGGCCCGCGACGGCGGACGCGGACCCGGCGGCGGATCAGCGCGCCCGGCCGAACCGGTGGAAGGCGGTCTTCGTCACCCTGCTGGTGCTCGGCGCGCTCGGCGCGGTGACCTGGGTGCTGCTCGGCTCGCGGCTGCTGGTCGTGCGGCACGTCGAGGTGACGGGCACCGGCCTGGCGCCCAGCGAGCGTGTCGTCGCGGCCGCCGGGATCGATCTCGGCACGCCGATGGCGCGGCTCGGCACCGGCGCGATCGGGGACCGGGTCGAACGGCTCAGGGAGGTCGAGTCCGCCGACGTCGAGCGGCACTGGCCGGGCACGGTCCGCATCGTCGTCCGCGAACGGGTGCCCATGGCCGTCTTCGAGCGCGGCGGGCGTTTCCACCGGATCGACCGGCACGGCGTCGTCGTGGCGGACGGAGTCTCCCGCCCGTCCGGGCTCCCGACGCTGACGGTCGCCTCGCCGGGGCCGTCCGACAAGGCGACCCTCGCGGCGCTCGCCGTCCTGTCCGACCTGCCGGACCGCGTGCGCGGGAAGCTGACCGAGGTCGCGGCCACCGAGCCCGACGCGGTCACGCTCCACATGAGCGGCGGGCAATCGGTGGAGTGGGGCGCGGCAGAACGGGCAGAAGAGAAGCTCCGGCTTCTGG
Source organism: Actinomadura soli (assembly GCF_005889715.1). Taxonomy (GTDB): domain Bacteria; phylum Actinomycetota; class Actinomycetes; order Streptosporangiales; family Streptosporangiaceae; genus Spirillospora; species Spirillospora soli. The sequence goes on along the minus strand of NZ_VCKW01000022.1, from coordinate 6,251 downwards.
ACGCGCTGTGGCGCACGGCGGCGGGACGCTCCGTCCGCACCGTCGACGTCAGCTCGCCCGAGATCCTCAAGACGAAGTGACCCGGGATCCGGACGATGTGAGCGGCCGTTCGGGTCCGGTGCGTGTGTCGCGGCGATTCCCGCCGTCCGATGGGGCACGCTGGAACGGTCGTCCCGGACGGACCGGGTCGGCGGGCACCGACCGATGGGACTCCCGATGGGCCTGAACAGAGGCAGATGTCCTTCGTCAACCTGGACAAACGCGTGCCCAGTGCGACACGCCGGGAGGTTAGTTGACCCTGGCGGTAAGGCCGCCCTACTGTCCGTATCAGTCCTCAGGTTGACATAAGTGTAAGCCTCAAGTTGAGGGTGAGGGTTCGGGTGGACCGGTCGTCGCGACCGGATTGCGCCCGGTGCCCGGCCCAGAAGTGCACCAAAGGATCAGGAAATACCGCGGCGGCACGGTCGGCAGACCGGTCAGGGCGGTCGGAGAGAGCGGAAAGGCCCCTCGTCGTGGCAGCACCGCAGAACTACCTCGCGGTCATCAAGGTCGTCGGCATCGGCGGCGGCGGCGTCAACGCCGTCAACCGGATGATCGAAGAGGGACTCAAGGGCGTCGAGTTCATCGCGATCAACACGGACGCCCAGGCGCTGCTGATGAGTGACGCCGACGTGAAACTGGACGTGGGCCGCGAGCTCACCCGGGGCCTCGGCGCCGGCGCCAACCCCGACGTCGGCCGCAAGGCCGCCGAAGACCACCGCGAGGAGATCGAAGAGGTCCTCAAGGGCGCCGACATGGTGTTCGTCACCGCCGGGGAGGGCGGCGGCACCGGCACCGGCGGCGCGCCCGTGGTCGCCAACATCGCGCGCTCGCTCGGCGCCCTGACGATCGGGGTGGTCACCCGCCCGTTCAGCTTCGAGGGCAAGCGCCGCGCCATGCAGGCCGAGGCCGGCATCGAGACGCTGCGCGACGAGGTCGACACCCTCATCGTCATCCCGAACGACCGGCTGCTGTCCATCTCCGACCGGCAGGTCAGCGTGCTGGACGCGTTCAAGGCCGCCGACCAGGTGCTCCTGTCCGGTGTCCAGGGCATCACCGACCTGATCACCACGCCGGGCCTCATCAACCTCGACTTCGCCGACGTCAAGTCCGTCATGTCCGGCGCCGGATCGGCGCTGATGGGCATCGGCTCGGCGCGCGGCGACGACCGCTCGGTCGCCGCGGCCGAGATGGCGATCTCCAGCCCGTTGCTGGAGGCCAGCATCGACGGCGCCCACGGCGTGCTGCTGTCCATCTCCGGCGGCTCCGACCTCGGCCTGTTCGAGATCAACGAGGCGGCGCAGCTGGTGTCCAACGCCGCCGCGACCGACGCCAACATCATCTTCGGCGCGGTCATCGACGACGCCCTCGGCGACGAGGTCCGGGTCACGGTGATCGCGGCCGGGTTCGACGAGGGACGCCCCGCCAAGCCGAGCACGGAGCCGGAGACCAAGCGGCTGCCCCCGCCGCCGCGTCCGGCGCCGACGCCCGTGTCCACCCCGGCCACGCCGACCGCGCCGCAGGCCAACCCGATCCCGAGCCGCGTCGGCCGGTCCGACGCCGCGCACCAGCCCGCGCCGCGTCCGCAGCAGTCGGTGGCGCAGGCCGCCGCGGCGCCGCAGCCCTCCGCCCAGGCGCCGCCGCAGCGGCCCGAGCACGACCGTTCGCAGGCGCCCGCGCAGGCACAGCAGGCGCCCGCACAGGACGACCGGTCCGCCGGGCGCGACGAGCCCGCGCGCCAGGAGCACACGCCGTCCACGCAGACCGGGCCGTCCGCCGACCGTGATCCCGGCGCCTCCGGCACCGACTCCAGCGGTTCGCGCACACCCGCGCCGCGCGCGGCGTCCGAGCAGACCCCGTCGCGCGTCCACGCGGGCGAGACCGACGGCGGCAGCGCCGCCGCGTCCGGGCAGCGCCGCCGCCCCGTGGTGTTCGACGAGGACGACGACCTCGACGTCCCCGACTTCCTGAAGTGATCACCGCCGTCGCCCTGGGCGACGGCGTCGGCGCCGCCTTCACCGGCCGCGCCGGCGGCGTGAGCACCGCCCCCCTCGACTCCCTCAACCTGGGCGGCGCGGTCGGCGACGACCCCGCCGCCGTCCTGGACAACCGGCGCCGCGCCGCCGCCGCACTCGGCCTCGACCCCGCGCGCACCGTCTGGATGCGGCAGGTGCACGGCGCCGACGTCGCGTTCGTCACGACCCCCGACCTCCCCGGCCCGGTCGACGCGATCGTCACGACCGTCCCCGGCCTCGCCCTCGGCGTCCTCGTCGCCGACTGCGCGCCCGTCCTGCTCGCCGACCCCGCCGCCGGGATCGTCGGCGCCGCCCACTCCGGCCGGCCCGGCACCGCCGCCGGGGTCGTCCCGGCCCTGCTGAAGTCGATGTGCGAGCGCGGCGCCGACCCGGCGCGGATGACCGCCGCGATCGGCCCCGCCGCGTGCGGCCGCTGCTACGAGGTCCCGGCGGAGATGCGGGACGAGGTCGCCGCCGCCGTTCCCGCCGCGTACGCGACGACGTCCAAGGGCACGCCCGGCCTCGACATCCGCGCGGGCATCGCCGAGCAGCTCGCCGGGGGCGGTGTCACCGGCGTGCAGATTGACCCGCGCTGCACCATCGAGGACCCGGGCCTCTTCTCCTACCGCCGCGACGGCCGCACCGGCCGGTTCGCCGGATACGTCTGGCTCAAGGAAGACGCGTGACCCGCGAGGAGCACCCGGCGGCCGGGAGGCGCGCCGAGATCGCCGAGGGCATCGCCGCCGTCCGCGCCCGCATCGCCGCCGCCTGCGCCGCCGCCGGACGGGATGAAGGCGAGCTCACCCTGATCGCCGTGACGAAGACGTTCCCCGCGTCCGACGTGCGGCTGCTGGCCGGGCTCGGCCTCACCGACGTCGGCGAGAACCGCGACCAGGAGGCCCGCCCGAAGGCCGCCGACTGCGCCGACCTCCCGCTCACCTGGCATTTCGTCGGACGCCTGCAGACCAACAAGGCGCGGGCCGTCGCGGGCTACGCCGGGGTCGTCCACTCGGTGGACCGGCCCAGGCTGGTGTCGGCGCTGTCGGACGCCGCCGTCCGCGCGGAGCGCACGCTGCGCTGCCTCGTCCAGGTCTCGCTGGACGAGGCGGAGGGGCGGGGCGGCGCGTCCCCGCGCGACGTGCCGCGCATCGCCGACGAGATCGCCGCGGCCTCCGGGCTGGAGCTCGGCGGCGTGATGGCCGTCGCGCCGCTCGGCGCCGACCCTGCGCCCGCTTTCACCCGGCTTGCCGGAATCGCGGCGGAACTGCGAGGGAACCATCCGGACGCCCGGATCGTCTCTGCGGGTATGAGCGGCGATCTGGAACAGGCGATCGCGTGCGGCGCGACACACCTGCGGGTCGGTACGGCGTTGCTCGGCGGCCGACGGGCAATCGTCAGGTAATGTCCCCCCAGTGGTGCCCGCCGCAACGCGGGCTGCCACGAAGGATCAGTCCACTGCGGCGCCGGACGCGCCCGGAGCCGCCCACAGGACACGGAGGGGCATATGGCCAGCGCGATGCGCAAGATGGCGGTCTACCTCGGCCTTGTGGAGGACGATCGCTACGACGACAAGTACGGCGAGTACGACGAGTACGACGCCTACGACGAGGACACCGACACCGGGCAGGGCCGTCGTCGCGAGGACGAATCCGGCGGACAGCTTACCCGAGCCGAGGACGGCGCGGACCGGGAACGCGACCATCACGCCACGTCCACCATCGAGCGACGCTCCGTGGCGCTCTACGAGTCCGGTACCACCGACCTTGCGCGTATCACTACGCTGCACCCAAGGACCTACAACGAGGCAAGGACCATCGGGGAGCACTTCCGGGAGGGCACACCGGTCATCATGAACCTGACCGAGATGGTCGACAGCGACGCAAAGCGTCTGGTCGACTTCGCGGCAGGTCTGGTGTTCGGCCTCCATGGGAGCATCGAGCGTGTTACGAACAAGGTGTTCCTGCTGTCGCCCGCCAACGTGGAGGTGACGGCCGAGGACAAGGCCCGGATGGCAGAACGAGGGTTCTTCAACCAGAGCTGAGAGTCACATGCGTGAGAGTCGGATGCGAGAGTACCCGTGAGCGTCGTCGGAACCGTGCTGCAGGTCGTCCTGTACTTCTTCCTCCTGTTCCTGATCGGGAGGTTGATCCTGGAGGTCCTGCAGTCGTTCGCCCGGCAGTGGAAGCCGACCGGGGTGGTTCTGGTGATCGCAGAGGCGACGTACACCGTCACCGATCCGCCACTGAAATTCCTGAGGCGCTTCATCCCGCCCATACGACTGGGTAACGTGGCGCTGGACCTCAGCTTCACCGTGCTCATCCTTGTGGTCTGGGTCTTGATCATCTTCGTGCAGAGGCTCTGATCGGATACCGTCCTTTTGGACAGACTCCAAGCGCGCCAAGGAGACGAACATGCCGCTGACACCCGCCGACGTGCGGAACAAGCAGTTCAGTACCACCAGGCTGAGGCCGGGGTACGACGAGGAGGAGGTGGACGCCTTCCTCGACGAGGTCGAGGCCGAGCTGGACCGCCTCATCCAGGAGAACGAGGAACTGCGGGCCAAGCTCGCCGAGTGCCTGCGTGGCAAGGTTCCCGCCATGGCCGCCCCCATCGTGGAACCCAAGCCGGACGTTCAGAAGATCCCCGAGCCTCCCCGCCCCGAGCCGCAGCCGCAGCCCGAGCCGGAGCCCGTCCTCGGCGGCCTCGGCATGTCCGCGGCCCCCACCGGCGAGGACAACATGGACACCGCCGCCCGCGTGCTCGCGCTCGCGCAGCAGACCGCCGACCAGGCGATCGCCGACGCCCGCCGCGAGGCCGACGAGACGCTCGGCCGCGCCCGCCGCGAGGCCGAGGAGATCCTCGGCAAGGCCCGCCGGCAGGCCGACCAGATCGTCAGCGAGGCCCGCTCGCGCGCCGAGGCCCTCGACCGCGACGCCCAGGAGCGGCACCGCCAGGTCATGGGCTCGCTCGTGCAGCAGCGCGAGGAGCTCGAACGCGAGGTCGACAACCTGCGCGCCTTCGAGCGCGAGTACCGCAGCCGCCTGAAGGTCTACCTGGAGGGTCAGCTGCGCGACCTGGAGGCCGGCAGCACCGAGACGGGCGCGTTCGCCGCCGTCCCGGGTGCCGCCCCCGCGCAGTCGCAGCAGAACACCCCCCAGACCGGCCCGCAGAACGCCCTCCCGCACGGTGAGAACCGCAACGGCACCCCCGGCGGCTCCGCCCCCGCGGGCCCGTTCCCGACGGCCGCCGAGCACGCCCAGCAGGTGCAGCACTCCGCGACCGGCGCGTTCCACTCGGGCGGCGACAACCCGCCGCACGACAGGCGCTGACGCGGACGCCGGGCGATAGTGTCTTCCCGATCGCCGCGCCGAGGACGGCAGTGCCGCCGTCCCGGCGGCGCGGGAGTCCGGCCGGGGTTGAGGCCGGCGGGAAGACGAGCGGTCTGAACGAGTGGGAGTGACCCTGTGATCATCCTGAGTGGCGTTCTCGTGGTGGTGGCGATCGCCCTGCTGGTAGCGGGGATCGTCGCCGGCAACGGGGACAGCGCCGAGGTCTTCAACCTGGAGGCCCTGACGGTGATCTACATCTCGATCGCCGTCAGCATCGTCTCCGCGCTGTGCCTGGCCATCGGGGTTTTCCTGCGCCGTAAGGAGCTCTTCGGACCGGGCTCCGCGACGGCGCCCGCCCGCCAGGGCCGGAAGGTGAAGCAGGCCAAGCAGGGCAAGCGCGCGAAGGCGGCGCCGCCCATGCCGCCCGCACCGGTCAGGGGGGCCGTTCCCGAGGCCAAGCCCCCGGCGGCGAGCCCGGCCGACGACGAGGTGGCGATTCCCGCCCCGCCGGCCGATGTTCCCGGCGACGCGCTGGTCTTCGTCGTCCGCGGACGCAAGCGCTACCACCTCGACACCTGCCGCCAGCTCGCGGGACGCGAGACAGAGGAGCTCACCTACGCCGAGGCCAAGGAGGAGGGGTTCAGCCCCTGTACCGCCTGCATGCCCGACACCGCACTGGCGGCGCGCGCCGCGGCGTCGGGACCCGCGTCCCCGGACGCGAGCAAGGCGGCAGGGGCATCCCCTCCTCCGAAGCCCGGCGCTGAGCGCACCGAAAGCGGCCTGGCCGGTCTCGCCAAGCCCGCGCCGTCCAAACCGGCGCCCGCCCCGCAGTCCGCGCCGACGTCGTTCGACAAGACCGCCGAGATCC
>NZ_VCKW01000229.1 GCF_005889715.1 Actinomadura soli | reverse complement strand
TGGCGTGGCGGACCGGCGTGGGCGCGGTCGCCGGCGTGTCGCTCGGGCTGGCCGCCCTGGCCTGCGCCGCCGGGCTGATCGTCCACCACTACCGAAACCGTCCCGGCTGAACACGGCTACCGGACACGTCCGGTATGGGCACGAGTTCCGACTGGCAGAACACGCCCGCCTTCCTTGGCGCTGAGCCATCCAGCACAAGTCCGAAGTTCTCACCAGGGCTCCGGTTTGCGTTCTATGGGCGGGCTTCTTCTGCGCGTTCGTGGCGGGTTCCTGGCGGGTGCGGCCGGGTCAGTCCGGCCGCGGTGAGCGTGAGGTGCTGGGCCAGTGCTTCGGCCGCGGTGTCGGCGTCGTGGGAGAGTGCCGCCTCCTCCAACCGGCGGTGCTCGCCGACGGCGTCCCGGTCGGGGACGCGGTGCGCCGACCAGCGGCGTGCCAGTTCGCTGGCGGTCCACATCCGGTCGAAGGTCTCCAGCAGGACGGGGTTGCCGCACCCTTCCAGCAGGGTGCGGTGGAAGGCCCGGTGGACTTCGGCCCAGGCGTCGCTGTAGTACTCGCCCTCCTCTGGCACGTACGGCGGGGTGCGGGCCAGGCGGTGGTGGGCGGCTCGTACGCGGGCCTCCCAGTCGACGTCGCCGCGCTCGATCGACATGCGCAGTACGACCGGCTCGATGGTCCGGCGGGCCTCCGCGATCTCCTGCCAGCGGTCGTCGGAGAAGGCCGGCACGGCGAAGCCGCGGTTGGGCACCCGATCGGCGAGGCCCTCACCGGCCACCCGCACCAGCGCCTCGCGGACGACGGCCAGGCTCACGCCGCGTTCGTTGGCGAGTTCCTGCGGCTTGAGGGCGTCACCGGGGGCGTAGTCGCCGCGCATGATCGCGTTTCGCAGGGAGGCGTAGACCCGCTCGGAGAGCGTCTGCCTCCCCGGCGAGGTCGAGGAGTGGATCGTCTGACTCATACGATTAGCATAGATGATTCGGTAAATAATCGATTATCTATGTTATGGTCGATCTATGGCGATCCGAGCGGCGACGGCGACACATCGCCGCGCCGCCGTCCGTCCGACGACCGCACCGCCGCCGGCCCAAGGCACGACCTGAAAGGAACGACGCGATATGAGCGCCAACGATCCGTTCGCTCGCCTCCCCGAGGCGGCGACTTTCACCGTGACCAGCAGCACCGTCGCCGACGGGGCGGCCTGGCCGCCCGAACAGTTCTCCTCCGGCGTTCCCGGCGGCAAGGACATCTCCCCCCAACTGTCCTGGAGCGGCGCCCCGGAGGGCACCAAGGGCTACGCCGTCACCGTCTACGACCCCGACGCCCCCACCGGGTCGGGGTTCTGGCACTGGGCGGTCGCCGACATCCCCGCCACCGTCACCGAGCTGCCCGAAGGCGCCGGCGACGACACCGGCTCGGGCCTGCCCGGCGGCGCCTTCCAACTGCCCAACGACGCTCGCGCGGCCCGCTTCATCGGCGCCGCCCCGCCGGCCGGACACGGCCCGCACCGCTACTTCGTCGTGGTGCACGCCCTCGACACCGACTCGATCGGTGTCCCCGCCGACGCCACCCCGGCCTTCCTCGGTTTCGCCATGGCCGGCCACATCCTCGGTCGCGCGGTCCTGACCTCCACGGCCGAAACCGCCGCCTGACACATGGCCCTCGACCACGATCGTGGTCGAGGGCCATCCTCATCGCCGCGAGGTCCCTGCACAGTCAGCCCGCCGCGTTGCCCGCAACGCCGTAGTTCAGCATCATCCGCTCGACCTCCGGCCCGTAGCTCACGTAACGCAGGGCACCGAGCCGGACGAGAGTTCGCTGGAGGCATGCCGCGAGCCATTCGCCGCGGTGGAACGAACCGTCCAGCGCGTGGCGGTTGACGAGCCAGGTGTTGGCGCAGGCCGCCGCCGCGAAGAGCAGGCAGTAGCGGTGTGCGAGGTGGAACCCCTCAGGGTCGGAGACGAGGTCGCCGCTGTCCATCACTCGCTCGATGTCGGACCACAGCAGCTGCCACTCGCCGGTGAGGCGGTCGACGGCTGCGCCGATGGCACGCAGTCCGGTGGGGGCGTCGGCCAGAGTGGCCAAGCGGTGGATCTCATCGGCGGTCGCAGGCCACCCCTGGCTGAACTCGTCAAGGCCGCGATTGGTCATGCGCAGGTCGTCGCCATCGGGCTTCCAATCGGGCGCGTCGGCGACGCGCGAGAACAGCGCCTCGAAGAGCGCCGGGGTGCCGCCGGTCGTGCTCGCGCCGCCAAGGGCGAGCCGGCGCACGTCCGGGAGCTGGTTCGCGATCATGTGGAGGTTGACCTGCTTGGTGCCCTCGAAGATGCCCGCGATGGCGTGGTCTCGCTGGAGCTTCTGGAACGCACCGTCGTAGACGCCGTTGCGGATGTAGGAGCGGGCCCCGAGGACCTCGGAGGTTCCACGCACGACGTCGTCGACCAGCAACGGCACGATGTACTTGCTCACCGACGCCCAGAGCGGGAGCCGTTCGGGCGCCAGTGACACAGACCGCGCCACCGGAGCGGCCACGCACTCGGCGATCAGCAGATCGGTGTAGGCCTCGACGAGCTGGTGCCGGATGATCGGAAGGGCGTAGACGTTCTGCCCGTAGAGCCGCCTCTCCCGCGAGTAGTCCAGCGCAAAGCGGAGTGCGCTGTCACCGGCGCCCAAGGAGAGTCCAGCGACGAACGCCTTGGTGATCTGGAGGGCTTTGACGGTGTGGCCCAGGCCGTCGGAGACGTCACCGACCGTGGCCGAGGCCGGCACGGCACAGTCGCGGAAGGTGATGCCGGACACGTCATGCCCGCGAAGCCCCAGTGTCGGGATTGATGGCTCGTTGTACCAGGTGGCGGGATCGAGCCGGCTCTTGTTGACCAGGAAAAGGCCGAGCTGCCGCGGCTGTGCCCGGGTCCTCGCCAAGACGACCAGGAAGGAACCTCGCGAGGCGTTCCCGACTGGCCACTTCGTGCCGTGCAGCACATGACCTCCGGGTGTCGGCAACGCGGTGGTGGACGTAGCGATCAGGTCGCTGCCGTGTTCGGACTCCGAGAGCGCCAGGCCTCCGAAGGAGCCCTGGAGGATCTGGTCCGCCACGAACGCTTTCTGCTCGTCATCGCCCCAGAGCCAGATCGGGTTCGCGCCCAGGAACGTGCTGCCGAATGCGACCGCCACGGTCATGCTGCGCCGCGACAGGGTCCTGCATAGCGTGAGCAGGGTTTCCGGCGATCCGAGAGCACCGCCGAGGTCTCGTGGAACCAGATGTGCGGCATACCCCCATTCCCCCATCGCCTCGGTCACGGCATCCGGGAGTTCCGCCGCTTCGTCACCACGCATGATCGTGCGGAGGGAGAGGCGTGAGGTGGGATCGAGCGGATCGCCCAGGAACCGGTCGAACTCCTCAGCGATGCGCACAGCAACCGGACGCGTTGGCGCCAAGGTCCGTTTCATGGCGTGTTCACTCTTTCGTCGAAGGGAGGGGACGCGGACACTCACCCGCACGAGCGGCCGATCGGGCCGGGGTGGCACGGGAAAGGTCCACGCCGGTCGCCGCAGCCGAGTAGGCGCCGGCGTCCAGCCGGGCCGCGAGCTCCCGGACGCTGGGGGCCTCGAACATCAGCGACAGCGGGAGGTCTGCGCCTGGCAGGTGCGCGTCGGCCAGCCGGGCGCGCAACCGGGCGCAGATCCGGGCGGCCATGATCGAGTCCAGCCCCATGGCGAAGAATCCGTCGGTCACGCTGATCCGGTGCCTTCCGAGTTCACCCGCCACCTCCGCGGCGATCGCCCGTTCCAGGTCGGTGGCGGGCGGTACGAGCGTCTCGTCCGCGGTGCCGGTCTCGCCCGCGAGCCGTTCCAGCTCCCTTCGGTCGACCTTCCCGTTCGAGGTCAGCGGCAGCCGGTCCAGGACCACGATCGTCGGCGGGACCATGGCCGGTGGCAGCCGCTCGGCGAGCAGCCTGCGAAGCCCTGCGCGGGTCGGGCCCTGGGCCGCCGGGGTGGTGTCCGGGACGCCGCCGACCAGCGCGTGCAAGGGTTCGTGCCCGTCGTCCAGGTCGAAGCGGGCCCGCAGATCGGCACTGAACCGCGGGTGGCCGACCTGGCACAGGCCGAGCCCGGCGGCAGGTGCGGAACTCTCCAGGAGCTGGGCGATCAGACCGGTCTCGATCAGGCTGAAGTCCCGCCACAAGTCGCCGTAGAGCGGTCTGATCGCGCGGGACTGCGCCACCAGATAGATCGCGAACGGCGCGTCCGCCGCGAGTCCCGCGTTGACCGAGGTGAAGCCGGGACGACCGGGGAGAACGTCATGGCTGAGGGGCACCAGCCGATGACCGTCCGGGCCGTAGTGGTAGGCACCTCCGGGAAGACCGGCCACACCGTCGTCGGCGACGTCGAGGTACAACTGGACGGGATAGAGCCCTCCCGCCGACCCATAGGCGTGCCGCTCGCCGTCGCGCAGCCCCTCCAGCACCCGGGAAAGGGCCTCGAGGGCAACCGGGGCGGACGTGAACCGGCGGTGGCTCGACCGGCGCGGAGCGGTCCCGACCTCGGGCAGTGTGATCGCGCCGTTGGCGGGCAGGGTGCGCAGGCCCGGGCGCCCGGCCGCGAACTCCAGCCGTTCCGCGGGATCGATCAGGACGCCGTCCAGATCGCCTTTGAGCAGGTCCAGTTCATCCTCGCCCGGCAGGGCGGGGGCGGCCGCGGCGCGTGTGACGAACGCGGCGAGCCGCCGGCGATGCCGTTCCCCATGGGCGATCACCACGGCCTCCCCGACGCCGGGGCCGGTGCGGAGTGTGTGCTCGATCTCACCGGGTTCGATGCGGTGGCCGCCGATCTTGACCTGATGGTCGCGGCGCCCCAGGAACTGGATGGTGCTATCAGGCAGGTACCGGCCCAGGTCACCGGTGCGGTACAGGCGATGCTCGCTGCCCGGACGGGTGATGAATCGCGCGCCGGTGCGCTCCGGGTCCCGCCAGTACCCGTCCGCCAGGCTCGTACCACCGATGAACAATTCGCCGGTGACCCAGGTCGGGCACGGCTCCAACTGCTCGTTGAGGACCTCGAACCACTGATTGCGCAACGGGCGGCCGTACGGAATCGACTCCCACGCCGGGTCCACCCGCTCGATCGGATACGCGATCGACCAGATCCCCGCCTCTGTCGCCCCGCCCAGACTGACGACCTGCGCGCCCGGCGCCAGCGCACGCAATCGATCCGGCAACGACAGCGGGATCCAGTCCCCCGACAGCAGCACTCGGCGCAACGGCAGCGTTCTGGGTGAGCCCCCGCGCTCGACGTGGTCGACCACCAGTTCCATCAGCGCGGGGACGGAGTTCCATACCGTGACGCCGTACTTGTCCGCGAGGTCCGTCCAGTGGGCGGGGTCGGCGCGGCGTCCGGGATCGGGCAGGACGAGCGTGGCGCCTGCTCCCAGGATGCCGAAGGTGTCGAAGACCGACAGGTCGAAGCTCAGCGAGGAGACGCCCAGGACCCGGTCGTCCGGCCCGATGGCGAACCGTTCCACGATGTCGGCGCAGGTGTTGAGCGCCGCCCGGTGACCGACCGCCACACCCTTGGGCGTCCCGGTCGAGCCCGAGGTGTAGAGGATGTACGCCACGTCCTCGGGGCGGGGTCGGGCGTCCCCGAGCGCGGGCCGGGGGCCGCGCGCAGGGCCCGGCTCGTCCGGGACCTCGTGCAGGACCAGGGCGGCCCCCGCTGAATCCACCAGCCACCGCTGCCGCTCTTCCGGCAGGCCGGGATCCACCGGGAGATAGATGGCGCCGATCCGGGCCGCCGCGAGGACGGCGACGACCTGGCGCCACCCCTTGGGCATGGCGACCGCGACGACGTCGCCGCGTCCGATGCCCGCCGCGCTCAGGTCCGCGGCGAGGCTCTCGGCCCGGTCGGCCAGCTCGCCGTAGGCGAGGGTCCGGTCGGGGGCGATGACGGCCGTGGCGCCGGGCCGTTCGGCGGCGCGGGCGAACACCGCGTCGGGCAGCGTCCCCGCGGGCACCGGCCCGCCGGTGTCGTTCACCCGGGCACGCGTCTCGGCCTGATGCGCTGGGACCGGCACGCTGGGCGGCCCGTCCCAGCGGCTGCGGCCTGCGGCCAGTTCCTCCAGCAGGAGGCGGTATGCCGCGAACATGTCGTCCAGGACCCCGGGTGCGAAGTAGTCACCTGCGGCGTCCCAGATCAGCAGCGCGCCGCCGCCGTCCTCGAAGACCTGGTGGTCCAGCAACACCTGCGGCGTCTGGGAGATCCCGTGGACGGCGTGTCCCAGCCACGCGAACGGAGGCTCACCGTCACCGACGCCGACGCCGAGACCGCTGGTGAAGACGCACGGGAGGATGGCGCGGCCCTGCACGCCGTCACGGCGTGCCAGGTCCCGCATCACCTGGAGACCGGAGTACGAAGAGTGCTCCAAGTCCTGCCAGAGGCGGCGTTGAACGTTCAGGGCGTGCTCGGCGAAGCGCCCGGGTGCCGCGCAATCCACCTCGAGCGGGTCAACCGACGTGAAGTCACCGACTACGCCGGCGATCCCCGGATGCGCGTCCGGACGGTTGAACAGCGTGACGTTGACTGCGAAACGGGGGCTCCGGCTCCAGACACCGAGCACGGTGCTGTAGGCGGCCAGGAGAGCCGTGGAAGGCGTCACGCCGTGGGCCTGCGCAAGGTTCACCAGCCGGGCCCACTCCGCGGAGTCGATCCGGTGTTCCCGGCGAGTGAAGCGGGCCGGTTCGCCGGGTCGCCACGGCAGGACGGGCAGTTGTGGCCCAGGCGGCAGGGTCGGCATCCGGTCCCGCCAGTAGGCGACGTCCTCGGGACGGGGAGACCGCTCGGCGATCACCCAGTCCCGGAAGCCGAGATCGAGCTCGGGCAGGTCACTGCCAGGATCCTCATAGAGCCGCCGGCACTCCTGCGACAGCACGTACAGGCTCCACAGGTCGGCGACCAGCAGGTCGACACTCAGGTGCAACCGGACGTGCCCGTCCGGCAGGCGGCTGACGGCGATGCGGTGCATGGGCCCCTCGTACGGCGAGGGGACCTCGTGGTCCAGTGCGGCCCGTACCTCTTCGGGCGGAATCCCGCGCAGATCGAACCGGTCGAAGCCGCCCGGCTCCGCTGCCGCGGGCTCGGGGGTTCGCTGGCGGTCGTCCGCGGTTACCACGGCGCGCATCATGTCGTGCCGGGCGACCAGCCGCCGCCATGCCGCTTCCAGGCGCCCCAGGTCGAGGTCATCCGCGTCGACCTCCAGGTAGGCGTGCGCCGCGACCCCGCCGTACTCCTGCCCAGGACCGCGTCCCACGAGGTAGGCATGCTGGAGGTCGGTGAGCGGGAACGGCTCGTGCCGCTCGTCCGGTGCCGGGACGAGGGACGGCGTGTCCGGCGCATCGTCGGCGGACGGGCCGTCGAGCCCGGCGACGACGGCGTCGACCAGCGCCCGCAGGCTGTCGACGTCGGCCCGGACGGCGAACCCGGTGGCGTCGAGGATCTCGGCGCGCAGCCGGGCAACGCGCTGCGAGTCCAGTCCGGAGGCCGGCAGTGGCAGGTCCGGATCGATCTCCCACGCCTGGGCGTTCGCGAGCGCGGCGGCGCGCTCACGCAGCCACGCCTCCACCGCCCCGCGGCGGGAGCCGGCGGCCAGGCCGAGCAGCGTCCGCAGATCGGGCGACCGGCCCCCGGCGCGCTCCGCCGCGGTGTGGACGTGCACCCCCCGCAGCTCACCGGCGAGGTGGCGGCGGCGCATCTCTTGCCGCCGCACCTTTCCGCTGGTGGTCAGCTCGATCTCCCTGGCACGCACCAGCACCACGGCGTGCGGCTCTACGTCGTGCTCTTCGATGACCGCCCGGCGGACGCGTTCGGCGGCGCCGTTCAACGCCTCGGTGTCGTCCGCCCGGATCCTCGGGTCGAGCGCGCGGACGACCACCAGCCGCTCCACGCCGTCCACGGGGACCGAGAACGCGGCGCTGAGCCCCGGACGGGCCATCGGGGCGTCGCGCCCGGCGGTCAGCTCGATGTCGTGCGGGTGCAGGTTGCGGCCGTCCACGATGATCAGATCCTTGCGGCGACCGGTCACGTACAGCGCGCCGTCGCGGACGACTCCCAGGTCACCGGTACGCAACCACGCGCGTCGCTCCACGTCATCCTTCATGGTGCTGTGCGGGCTAGGCGCGCCGCCCCAGTAGCCCTGCGTGACGTGCTCGCCGCTCACCCAGATCTCGCCGACCACGCCATCGGGGCATCGACCCCCCTCGGTGTCGACGATGGCGAGATGGCATCCGGCGGGCGGAGCGCCACAGGAGACGAGCTCGATACCACCGCCTGTGGGCACGGGCGTCAGCCGGCCCCGTTCCAGACCGGCCGGGTCGGCACGCAGCGTGCGGGGTCCGCGGCCGTCGACCGTCACGAGCAGTGTCGCCTCGGCCAGACCGTAGGCGGGCAGCAGTGCCTCCGGCCGGAACCCCAGCGGACGCAGATGGCGGACGAACCGCTCCACAGAAGCGGCGCGCACCGGCTCGGCACCGCAGACCAGCCTGCGCCAATGATCCAACCGCAGGTCCGCGAGCTGCTCCGGGGAGGTACGGTCCACGCACATGTCCAGCGCGAAGTTCGGCACGGCGCTGGAGACGGGGATCTCGGACTCGCCGATCAGCCGGAGCCAGCAGGCAGGGTCCTGCAGGAACGCCTCGGGTGGCATCAGGGTCGCGGTACCACCGCTGAACAGCGGCGTCAGCAGGCACCCGACAAGCCCCATGTCATGATGGACAGGCAACCACGACACCATGCTGAGCGGCGCTTCCAGCGTGTCGAGGCACGCCGGACCAAGGATCATCTCGATGTTGGCGACCAGGTTCTCGTGCGTGATCATGACGCCCTTCGGCGTGCTGGTCGACCCCGAGGTGTACTGGAGCAAGGCCGGCGTGTCCGGCCGGACCGGGCACGGCCGCCAGGACCCGGTGTCGGCGGCGTCCTCGATGAGCAGGACCGGGACGTCCAGCCCAGGATCCGCGCCGCCGGTGGCGAGGACGGCTGCGGGCCGCGCGTCGGCGGCCACCGACGCCAGCCGGTCGCGGCGGCGCCCCGCCCGCGGCGGCGGGCAAGGGACCGCGCACACGCCGGCGTAGAGGCAGCCGTAGAGACCCGCCACGAACTCCGGCCCGGGGCCGGTCAGCAGGAGCACCCGGTCTCCCGGTGCGACGCCGGCCGCCTGAAGCGCGGCCGCCACGGCGCGGGCACGCCGGTCCAAGCCGTCCCGCGTGAGCCGGTCGGTGACCGTGCGGCCGTCGGGGGCGTATTGGAATGCGGTGCCATCCGGATCGAGGCCGGCCAGGACGCGGGCCGCCTCGACAAGATCACTCGAACGATGCGGAGTCGTCGGATACCGAGCCATCAGCTGCCCCCAATGTGAGCAATCCGGGGCCGCTGCCCCGCGTGAACGGTGAAAGCGCGAGCCGCCCGCTACCTGGTCCCCCCGTCTGAGCAGGGCGGGTGGGCCGTAGGAGCGGACTTCGCCGTCTTCGATGGGCACCTCGCTGACGTCAGTGCCCCGGTGTTGGCCCAGCTCGCCCACAGCCGATCCTCCGGAGGAGCGCAGGACATTGCGCACCGCAGCACGCTGGACAGCGGGCCCGAGACCGCAACCGGGGCAACAACCGTCTGCTGGTTCACCAGGGCTGCCACCGCGGAGCTTCTCGCCGCACACCCCCGGCCGGCGGAGCCGACGCCGACCCGGTGGGCCGCGCCGCCGCCCGAAGGAAGGACAGGGCGAGGACATCGCGCGCTGTCCTGCTTGCCCAGCCGTGTCTGTGCTAGCACGGGCTACCTCTCGATGATGAGCCTCACCTCACCATCCACCACCCGATGTGGGTGAGCGAATGTCGCCGAGGGCAGTGCAAAGGGCAGCACCGAGTGCCCTTCCAGTCAGACGCTGGCGCCGTAGGAGATCTCGAAGACCCGAAATACGACCGCTTTCGTGTCATGAACCGCGGCGGATCTGGTCGGTGTGCAACCGCGTGGATATAGTCGGCCTGCGATTCCCGGAGAAGGTGGATCAGCGTGGAATGGTGGTCCTGGGTGCGCGCGGCGGGTTTTTCCTGCCGTATGCGCCGGGCTGGCATCCGCCGGGCATCTCGCAACCGGAGGCACAGCGGACCGGCAGGCATTGGTGGAGGCGTTCGGAGTAGTGCTGCTTCCGGCGCTGGCGCTGACCGGCCGGCAACAAACGCTCAAGACGAAACTGCCCGCCCTGGGGCCGTGCAACCGGCAGCGCATCTGCTGCTTTCGCAGATCGCGCCAGGATCAAGGACGTCAAGGCCGACCTCTACAAGCAGTTGGGCCTGACGATGACCTATTATCCCCAAAAACACGTAGTGGAGGCCCGTGTGATCCCGGAGCTCCCCACATGCGCGGTCGGTGTGTGTCCGAGGACCGACACGCCCAATAAACCCACACCACATCACCGCCACCGGCGCGCTATCGGCGCGCGCAGGGTTAATCGATTGTGTTGCAGACTGTGGCCCGTGAGGGCCTCTCAATGGCGTGGGGCGGCCGGGGGCGTCGGTACGGAAAACTATCGATCACGCAGAAAAGCAGACGGTTATCTCGGGCGGCTCGTCGGAGCTGTGCTTGGCGCTCGCATCGGTAAGAAGGCTGTAGCGCGGGTTCATGCCTGGTAGGGGTATATCACAGATACGTGGACCCCGTACCCAGGTTGCTAACGGTCAGCTGGCAGTTCTATACCGGGCATCCGCAGTGATACCGAGAACGTCGTGTAGGTGAATGCCGTCGGTGGCCCAGCGGATGAGGGCGACCTTGTCGACGAGGTGGATCCCGGCTTTGGCGGAAAAGGTCCGAGCGTCACGGGTGTAGCCCCTGGTAGTGACGACGAGCTTCAACCGAGCCTGGTAGATGTGCCAGGCGGCACCTGCGACCTTCTGGACGTCGTAGGACTTGACCTTGTTGTTTGAGTTGTAGTGCTTGACCTGGACCATCCAGCGTTCGCCGAGTGCGCTGTCGTAGCCGATGATATCACCGGAGAAAGTCGCCGGTCTTGCCAGTGTGCTCTGCGGTGATCCCGTCGCGGCGCATCAGGTGCACGATTGCGATCTCGAAGTCGCGCCAGTGCAATTCCCGCATCTGCTCGAACGTCAGGCTGTAAGACGTGACCCTTTCTCGGCGCTCCAGTTCGGCGGCCCACAGCGACCGCCAGTAACGGTCAGCGCCGAAGGCGATCACGGCGACAGTGGGCAGCGTCAGGTACCAGTAAGTGATCGAGAGGCGCCACAGAAACCCCAGAAGCCAGATCAGGGCGAGCAGCTGGAAGCGACGTCGATGGTGCCGTCGTAGACGAAGGCGGCGCCGCGGACGCGGTGCCGGGCGCGGCTGGCGAGTTTTTTGGCGGTGGCGGGGGTGCGGTCGACGATGGTGGCGATCTCGGTGAACGGTACGGCGAATACGTCGTGCAGGACGAACGCGACGCGTTCGTTGGGGCTGAGGGTGTCGAGCACGACGAGCATGGCGCGTCCGATCTGGTCGATCAGTTCGGCTTCGTGTTCGGGGTCGCCGCCTGCGGTGCGGGTGGGCGGGTGCTGGCCGTAGGGGTCCTCGCGGCGGGCGGTGCGGGCGCGCAGCATGTCCAGGCACAGCCGGGACACGACGGTGCGCAGCCATGCCTCGAGGCTGTCGATGCCGGTGGGGTCGGTGCGGGCCAGGCGCAGCCAGGTCTCTTGGACGGCGTCGTCGGCCTCCGCGGCAGAGCCGAGCATGCGGTAGGCGACCGCGCGCAGTTGCCTGCGGTGCGCCTGGAACTGGTCGGCCAGCGGGCCGTGTTCGTTCATCGGTCACCTTTCCTGGTCGGGGTGCGTCTGCGGGGTGGACATCCGTTGGACGGTGCGACAGGGAGACAGGCCGATGATCCGATACGAGCAGGATATCGGTGGCGGGCAGCCGCTGCTGACCCCGCTGCTGACCCCGGTGCGGGTGGGGGATCTGCGGTTGCCGAACCGGGTGGTGATGGCGCCGATGACGCGGGCGCGGGCGTGCGGTCCGGGTCTGGTGCCCACGGACCTGCACGCCGTGTACTACGGGCAGCGTGCCACCGCGGGGCTGATCGTCGCGGAGGCGGCGTGGGTGAGCCAGGACGCGATCGGGTTCCCGGGCGTGCCGGGGATCGTCACCGAGGGGCAGGTCGCCGGGTGGCGGCGGGTCACCGATGTGGTGCACGCGCTGGGCGGGCGGATCGTCTTGCAGTTGTGGCACGCCGGCGCGAACTCCCATCCCGACCTTCTGGGCGGTGCGGCGCCTGCCGGGCCGTCCCCGATCGACCCGGGTGAGGTGTGCTGGACGCCCGGCGGTTTCAAGGACACTGTCACGCCGCGGGAGATGAGCGGCGCCGACATCGCCCGGGCGGTCGCCGCCTATGGGGCGGCGGCGGCGAACGCGCGCCGTGCGGGGTTCGACGGGGTGGAGATCGCCGCGAACGGCACGTATCTGCTGGCGCAGTTTTTGAACCCGCGGCTGAACCGCCGCCGCGACGCCTACGGCGCCGACCGCGCGCGGTTGCTGCTGGAGGTCGTCGACGCGGTGACCGCGGTGTGGGAGGGGCGGCGGGTGGGGGTGCGGCTGTCGCCGTACTGGACGTCCCGCGACCGGGGCCGTGTCCCGGCGCGGGAGGCCCCCTACGCCTATACCGCCGACGAGGAGTCCCTGGCGGGTTTCGAGGCGGTGGTGGCCGGGCTGGACCGGCGCCCGCTGGCGTATCTCCACCTGCGGGGGCGGGCGCCGTCGGGCCCGGGCGCGGTCCCGGATGTCGATGAGTTCGCCCGGTTCCGCAAGCTGTTCGGCGGCCCGCTGATCGCCAACCACGGTTTCGGGCGGGAGTCCGGCAACGCGGTGGTGGAGGCGGGGATCGCCGACGCGGTGTCGTTCGCGGGGCTGTTCATCGCCAATCCCGATCTGGTGTCCCGGTTCGCGCTGGGGCAGGAGCCGGCCGCCGACGACGCCGACGCCCGTTACGGCGGCGGGGCCCGCGGCTATGTCGACTACCCGATCTGGCCGGGCACGCGGGCCGCGCCGGGCTGACCCCGCCAGCCGGGTCGGGTCCGTCCGGGGGGCTATGGCGTGAGCGCGCCGGCGACGACGGAGGTGACCGTCTTGCGGACGGCCTCGGCGCCGGGCGGGGCGCCCTGCCGGTCGGCGAACAGCATGTGCCCGGCCCCGATCAGCGTGAACGCGAGGGTGTCGATGTCGGCGGCGGCGTCGAGGCGGCCCAGGTCCCGCTCACCGGCGAGGTAGGCGGCGATCATCTCCGCCGCCTCGCTCAGGACGGGGACGCCGGCGGGCCAGGTGCGGCGCAGCCGGGCGCGCAGCTCGTCCATCAACCCGGGCCGTGGGCGGGTCAGCGGTCTCGGAACACGTACTGTCCCCTGTCGAAGTCCAGCGTCCATGCGTAGGCCTTGAGGAAGGCGTGTGACAGCAGGCCGTCGATGCGTACGCCGCCGAAGGATCGCCAGGGGGTCGTGCGGGACCGCGTGGTGGCCACGAG
>NZ_VCKW01000228.1 GCF_005889715.1 Actinomadura soli | reverse complement strand
GACGTCGCCGCCCACCTCGGCACCGACCACCGCACCCTGACCCTGGACGCCGCCACCCTGGCCGACCCGCACCTGCGCAGCCGTGTCGTCCAGGCATATGGCACGCCCCCAGGTTGGGGCGACCGCGACCGCTCCGCCTACCTGCTCTATCGCGCCGTTCGCGAGCGGACGGTCCTGTCGGGCGAAGGCGCGGACGAGCTCTTCGGCGGCTATGCCACCTTCTTCGACCCCGCGATCCACGACGCCGCGACCTTTCCGTGGGTGGTGTCGTACTACGACGACTACGGCCCGGCCCCCGGCCCCCGGCGCCCTGCGTCCGTCCCTCGACCTGCCCGGCTATCTGGCCGACCAGTACGCCCAGGCCATCACCGAGGTGGACGACCCGGCGCGGATCGTCACCCACCTGTTCCTGACGAGGGCACTGCCCGTCCTCCTCACGCGCAAGGACAGCGTGAGCCGGGCCGCCGGGCTCGACGTCCGCACGCCGTACACCGACCCTCGCCTGGTCGAGTACGTCTACAACGTCCCCTGGTCGATGAAGACCTTCGACGGACGCGAGAAGAGCCTGCTCCGGGCCATTGCCCGCGACCTGCTGCCTGGCTCGGTCCTGAAGAGGGTGAAGACCGCCTACCCCTCGACCTGTGACCCCGCCTACCTGGCCGCCCTCGAACGGCAGGCGAGGCACCTGGCCGCCCAGGACCACCCCGTCCTCGACATCGCCGATCGCACCTGGCTCGGCACCGCCGACCCGGCGATCCCCCGCGACCGCAACACCATCGAGTGGATCCTCAACCTGGCGGCCTGGCTCGACACCTACCGCCCCACCCTCAACCTCTGACCGGGCGCCCCCAGGTCCTCAAGGGCGCGGCGGCGCTCGTCCAGCCCGCTGGTGCAGACCGCCAGCACGACCAGCCCGCCGGTCTCGTCGATGTCGCGGTCCCCCGCCTGGCGGAGGATCCGGGACACCGACAGGGGCTCGCCGTCCGCGAGCATGAGGTGAGAGTCCGCCCCCGGATCATGACGGTGAAGCGCGAGCACGCCGCCGTGGTTGCCGCGGCGATCGAGGCTTTCACTCCGTAGAGACGGCGTCATGTTTCATAATGCTTGGAATGAACGGGACACCGGCGCCCCCGCGTTGGATCCGGCGATTCGCACTCCTGTCGGCCGTCTGGCTCGCCGGGGTTCTCTATTTCCTCACGTTGACCTGGCTGGGAATGGGCTTCCTGGGGGTGCCGACCGGTCCGGCCATCGCATTGGAGGCCATTGGCGTCGTCGCCTTTAGCGTGATCACCGGCGAATACATGCTGCTGTCCTGGTTCAACGTCACGCCGCGCCGTACTGAGCGATTCAGGCTCCGGTTCTTCGTCGGGGTACTGGCGGTGTTCTTCGGCGCGGTGCTTTGGTGGAGTCTGTCCCCCTTCGATGTGCCGAAGTTCATTGTTTTCGGCGTCTACATCGGGGTCGTGGCGATGGTATTGACCCAGGTCGGGGCGGCTCACTCGCGCTGGATGCCACGGGACGGTCTGATCCAGCCGCGCAGTGTGGAAGACGCGCTCCACATGGTGGAACTGTGCGGGACGCTGAGTGCGCGGGCTTTGCGTCCGAAGCAGAGATACAACGTCATGGTCAATCATGCCAACGCGCTGAC
Source organism: Actinomadura soli (assembly GCF_005889715.1). Lineage (GTDB taxonomy): Bacteria > Actinomycetota > Actinomycetes > Streptosporangiales > Streptosporangiaceae > Spirillospora > Spirillospora soli. The sequence continues at coordinate 11,977 of NZ_VCKW01000228.1, read as the reverse complement.
CGTGGCCGCCCGGGCCGGTGACCCGCATCGGCGGCTCCTGGACGCGTACCAGATCTTGATGGAGCTGCACCGCTCCCCGCTCGTGGACGAGCGGAACCGCCGCTTCGTGGTCACCAGGCGGCTGGTCCAGGTCGCCTCCGCGCTGAACGAGCACGGGGAGGAGACGGCCCTATACGAGCAGGCCCTGGAGCTGTTGCGCCAGGAGGCCGAAAGGCGTCCGGCCGACGCGACCGTGCGGTGGGCATGGCTGGTGAACCGGGCGGACTTCCTCTTCCGGCGGATCGAGCGCGACGCGGCCGGCGGCCGGGTGCCGGCCGACGAGCGGCGCCGGCGTGAGGAGGCGCTGGGCCTGCTCTGGGAGGCGTTGCCGCTGTCCTTTCCGGGCGACCGCACCGAGCTGCGGCTGCGTCTCCTCGACCAGCTGGTCACCTATGTGGAGCGCACCGGCGAGACCGCGGATCTGGCGGGCCACATCCGGTTCGCGCGCATGACGGTCGACAAAATCGGCCGGCTCGACCGAGAGGTCCGCCCCATGACGCGGATCATGTTGGCGAGGCTGCTCCGGCAGCGGGCGCTGCGGTCCGACCCCCTTGACGCGACCGCGCTGGACGAGGCCGAGACGCTCGCGGAATCGGCCACAGAGTCCTCAGACGCCGATCAGCGATCGTTCGCGTGGCTGTTCGTCGCCCTTCTGCACCGGCTGCGCCAGGAGCGGTTCGGGGGTGGCATGCCCGCCGCGCGCCGCAGCCTTGAGGCCCTGCACATGGTCATGACGGTGGCACCCGGCCATTCCATGGTGTCGATGAGGGCAGCCGACCTGTCGGGAGCGTGGGCGGCCGAGCACGACGATGCCGAGGCGGCCGCGTACGGCTTCACCACGGCGCTCTCGGCCGCCCGGCGGCTGTCCGCCATGGGCATGGCGCGCGGCCAGAAGGAGATCCCGCTGCCGGAGGTCGGCGCCATCGCGGCGGAGGCAATGCATTGGCAGCTCGCCTGCGGCCGTCACCGCGAGGCGGCGCTCGCCCTGGAGTCGGGGCGGGCGCTGGTGCTGACCGACATGGTGGGCCGGGAGATGCTGGTGCGCAGGCTGGACGAGCAGGACCCGGCCCTCGCCGAGCGCTACTCCAGGCTGACCGTCGAACTCGCGCGGGCCGAGCTCGACGCCACCGGCCCCTCACTGGACGGCATGGCGCCGATGGCGCATCTGCAGACACGGCTGGAACTGGGCAGCCGGCTGCGCGCCCTGCGGGACGAGTGGGACGCGCTGGCCGACCGGTTGCGCTCCGTCCCCGAGTTCCGGGCGCTGATCGACGAACCCCGCTACGTGGATCTGCGGGAGGCCGCCCGCCAGATGCCGCTGCTCTACCTGGCGGCGGCGGACCGAACCGGTCACGCGCTCCTCATCACGGCTGAAGGGGACGCGCCCGAGGCCGTCGAACTGCCCGGGCTCACCCGGACGGCTCTCAACGAGATCGTCGCGCGGTACCAGGACGCGGTCAGCGCCTTGCCCGGTGAGGTCATGGCCCTGTCCGGTGACGAGGCCCGCTGGGCGGCCGTGCTCCGGGACACCCTCGGCTGGCTCCATGAGAACGTCATGGGGCCGGTCACGTCCGGGTTCGGGCTGTCGGGCCGGGTCGCGCTGATCCCGGTGGGGCCGCTGGCGCTGCTACCGTCGCACGCCGCGCTCGCGCACGCCGATCCGGCGGCGGCCGAGAAGATCACCTGGCAGTACACGCCGAACGGGCGCGTCCTGGCGCGGCACGCCAGGCTGCTGAACGGCCCTTCCAGCCGCAACCGGGTGCTGCTGACCCTGGACGAGGGGCGCGACGGGACCGGCAGGCTGCGGCACGTGCCGGGGGTCGAGTCGGCGGTGCACGCGTGGGCACCCGAGCCCGCCACCGTGCTCCGCCATGGGGAGGCGACCCGCGAGACGGTGCTGGCGGCTCTTCCTCACCACGACGTGTACCACTTCAACTGCCATGGGCGGGCCGACCGGGACGACCCGTTCGCGAGCCACCTGCGGTTGGCGGACGGCCCGCTGGCCATCCGCGACTTCCTGGGGCGGCGCCTGCCGGGCCGGCTGGCCGTCCTGTCGGCCTGCGAGAGCGCGATGGCCCGCCGGGACCTGCCCGACGAGGTGGTGAGCCTGCCCGGCGCGCTGATCGAGGCGGGCGTCCCCGGGGTGATCGCCAGCATGTGGGCCGTCACGGAAATGCCCACTTTCCTGATGACGGCGCGCTTCTACGAACTGTGGCTGGACAAAGGGCTCCCACCAGCGGACGCGTTGCAGCGGGCACAATCCTGGCTTCGCGCCTCTACCGTCCGCGACTTCGACACCTACCTGCGCGCGAACGGGCACAGTGGCTGGCCCTGGCGGTACGGCGCCGCGAGCGCCGAACGCAAGCTCGTCCAGCGGGTCTACCAAGAACCCGATCATTGGGCCGCGTTCGTCTACACCGGCATCTGACGACCTCCCTCATGACCGAAGGAAAGGCACATGACCCCAGCCGTGATCACGCTCTACCGCGACCTGCCCGGCAAGGACGTGGACGAGCTTCTCTCCCTGCTCGACGAGGCCGGGATCGACGCGGAGGTCGGCCCGCCGCACGTCCGCATGGGCGGGGCCGTGGAGGCGACGGTCCAGATTCTCGTGCAGGTCTCGCTGGAGAACCTGGGCGGGATCCTGATCACCGCGGCGGGCGCGCGGCTGTGGAAGGCCCTCCGCGGCCTGTTCGACCGCGATGACGAGGAGGGAACCGGCGACCGTGACGAGATCGTGGCCGTCATCGTCGATCCAGCGACCGGAGACCGGGTCGAGCTGACTCGCGGCGCGCTGCGCCAGTCTTCGCTGCCCGACCTCCTGGATCTCGTGAACGGACGGCCGGGGGATCGTCCGCCCCTGGTCATCGTCTGGAACGAAACCTCCGGAACCTGGCACATCTACGAGCCGCCGCAGTTGCTGCTGTAGTCCACCCGGACGGTCCTGCCGCTGCGATTCCAGACCGGGGCCGCGTTGTTCTCGAACTCTTGTCAGTGAGCGCGGGCTTCGCGAGTATCGGTTGAGGACGGCCCGCGAGGAGGACCGGTGGAGTCTGCGCAGCCGTGGGAGTTCAACCGGCTTGAGCCGCCCTACCTGGACGATCCGTACCCGCTGTACGCGCGCGCCCGCCGCGAGGCGCCGGTGTTCCACAGCCCGGAGTTCGGGATCTGGTTCGTCACCCGCTACGACGACGCGTGGGCGGTGCTGAAGGACACCGCGCGTTTCTCGTCGCGCTTCCTGATGCGCACGCCCCCCGACGCGCCGCCGGCGGTCGGCGAGGTGTTGCGGGAGGCGTACCCCGAGCTGCCGATGCTGGTCAACGACGACCCGCCGAGCCACACGCGGACGCGCGGCCTGGTGAACCACGCGTTCGCGCCGCGGCTGGTCGCGGCGCTCGAACCGAGCGTCCGGGCGATCGTCACGCGGCTGGTGGACGGCTTCGCCCGGGACGGCGGCGCCGACCTCATCGCCGAGCTGGCCTACCCGGTGCCGATCGAGATCATCTGCACGCTGATCGGCCTTCCGGTCGAGGAGCGCGGCCGGCTCAAACGCTGGACCGACGACCTGGTGGAGCTCGGGGCGCCCGGCACCGGCGGCGAGCGGCAGCTGGAGTGCGCGCGCAGCTCGGTCGCGTTCCAGCACTACCTGGAGGCGCGGGTCGAGGCGCGGCGGAGCGAGCCGCGGGACGATCTGCTCACCGCACTGATCGGCGCGCGCGTCGACGGCGAGCGGCCGCTGGACGTCGCCGAGCTCGTCAACCTGCTGATCGTCCTGATCTTCGGCGGGCACGAGACCACGACGAACCTGATCGGGAACCTCCTGGTGCTGCTGCTCGCGCGTCCGGAGATGCTCCGGGCCGTCCGGGACGATCCGTCCCTGACCGACGCTGTGGTCACCGAAGCCCTGCGGATGGACACGCCGGTGCAGGGCACGTTCCGGACGGCGACCGAGGAGGCCGCCCTCGGCGGGGCGCGCATACCGGCGGGCGCGAAGGTGATGGTGCTGTTCGGTTCGGCCAACCGCGACGAGGCCGTCTTCTCCCACCCTGACCGGTTCGACCCGGGCCGGAGCAACAATCAGCGGCATCTCGGATTCGGCCGCGGCATTCACGCGTGTCCCGGCGCGTCGCTCGCCCGCCTGGAGACCCGGATCGTTCTCGACACCATTGCCGAACGGCTTCCCGGCCTGAGGCTGGACACCGCCCGGCCCCCGACGTATTTCCCCAGCCTCATGCACCGCGGTCCACAGGCATTGCACGTGCTCTGGCGGGACTGACGTCCGCCGTCCATTAGCCTCGGGCTTTCACCACGTCACTCGCGGTGCTCAAGGAAAGAGGCTTCCAGGTAATGGCGACCTTTGTACTGATTCACGGGGGCGGCGACGTCGGCTGGTCCTGGCATCTGGTGGAGGCCGAGCTGCGCGCCCGCGGGCATGACGTGGTCGCCCCCGATCTGCCCTGCGAGGACGAGACCAAGGGCCCGGCCGAGACCGCCGACCTGGTGGTCCGGGAGATCGGCGACCGCCGGGACCTGGTGGTCGTCGGCCATTCGCTCGGCGGCTTCACCGCACCGCTGGTCGCGGACCGGCTCCCGGTCGACGTGCTGGTCTACCTGGCGGGAATGATCCCCGACCCGGGCGAGACCCCGGCGGACTGGTGGGGCAACACCGGCTACGGCGCGGCGGTCAGGGAGCAGGCCGCCAAGGACGGCGGGCTGACCGGCAACGACGACCCGTTCATCGGCTTCTACAACGGCGTCCCGCGCGAACTGGCGGAGGAGGCGCTGAGCCGCGAGCGCGGCCAGTCGGACGCCACGTACTCCGCGCCGCTGCCTCTGGCGGCCCACCCGGACGTGCCGACGAAGTTCATCCTGGCCAAGGACGACCGCTTCTTCCCCGCCGATTTCTTCCGCCGGCTCGCGCCCGAGCGGCTGGGCGTCGTCCCGGACGAGATCCCCGGCTGCCATTGCGTCATGCTCAGCCACCCCAAGGAGCTGGCCGAGCGGTTGGTGAGCTACCTCGGTGCGTGAAAGCGCCGGTCAACGAGCGCACAGGCGCCTGACCGGCGAATGGCGGCCTGACAGCCCGACCGGATACCTTTTGTGGCAAGCGCCGTCCACGAAAGCCAGCCGCCCCAAATGACACCAGTGCTGATCGGGAGGGACCACCCCGCCGGTGTCCTGCGTGCCGAGATGAGCCGGGCGGCCGGCAGCCACGGCGGGCTGGTCCTGGTGACGGGCGAGGCCGGGATCGGCAAGACCACGCTCGTGACCGAAGCCGTGGAGGACGCCAGGCGGCAGGGCGCGCTCGTGCTCAGCGGCTCGTGCTGGGACTCGGGCAGCGCCCCCGGCTACTGGCCCTGGGTCCAGGTGATCCGGTCGCTGCGCCGGGCCGCCGCCCCGGAGGAGTGGGCGGAGGTGGAGAGCGCGACGGCCGACGGGCTGTCGGTGCTGCTGGGCGAGTCCGGGGCCGGCGACCCCGCCGAAGGGTTCCGGCTGTTCGACGCCGTCACCACGGCGCTGGTGTCGGTGTCGCAGTGCCGCCCGGTGGTGGTCGTCCTCGACGACCTGCACTGGGCCGACCCGGCGTCCCTCAAGCTGCTGGAGTTCGCCGCGCAGCACACGTGGTTCGAGCGGCTGCTGCTCGTCGGCACGTACCGGGACGTCGAGGTCGAATGGGCCGAGCACCCGCTGCGGTCGCGGATGCTGACGCTGGTGGCGAAGGCGACCACCGTGACGCTGACCGGCCTCGACCGGGACGCCGTCGGCGCGCTGATGGCCCGGACGGCCGGCCGGGAACCCGATGACGGCCTGGTCGCCGAGGTCCACCGGCGGACCGGCGGCAACCCGTTCTTCGTGGAGCAGACGGCCAGGCTGTGGCGCAGCGGCGGGTCGGTCACGGCGATCGCCCCCGGCGTCCGGGAGGCGCTGCGGCGGCGGCTCTCGCTGCTGCCCGCGGCGGTGGCGCGGCTGCTCACCGACGCGGCGGTGCTCGGCCGCGAGTTCCACCGGCAGGTGCTCGCGGCCTGCGCGGCGGCGCCGGTGGCCAGCGTCGACCGGCAGCTCGACCAGGCGTCGTCGGCGCGGCTGGTGACCTCGCTCGGCGGCGGGCGGTTCGCGTTCGCGCACGACCTCGTCCGCGAGACGCTGTACGAGTCGCTCGACGAGGACGCGGCCCGGCGGGGGCACGCGGCGGTCGTCCGGGCCGTCGACGCGGCCCCGGCGCTGCGCGACAAGATGCTGGTGACCGAGCTGGCCCGGCACGCCCACCTGTCCGGCGACGAGCTGGAGCCCGCGCGGGCGGTGGAGCTGCTGGAGGCCGCGGCCCGCGACGCCGGCGACCGGCTGGCGTTCGAGGAGGCCGCCGGGCACTACCGCCGGGCGCTGGAACGTGCCGGGCGGGACTCTCCCGCCGGCCTTCGGGTCGCGCTCGCCCTGGGCAGCCAGCTGCGGGCCATCGGCGACCTCGGCGGCAGCAGGCGGATCTTCGACGAGACCATCGCGGCGGCCCGCTCGTGCGGCAGTCCCGAGCTGCTCGCCCGGGTGGCGCTCGGCCTCTACCTCTACGACGAGGACGCCGACCACGCGCTCAAGGTGGATCTGCTCCACGAAGCGCGCGACCTGCTGGTCCGCACGGGCGGGGCGCCCGGCGACGGGCCCCTGGCGGACCCCCTCTCCACCGACCATCTCGCCAAGGAGCTGGCGGTCCACCTGGGCTCGGCGGCCCAGCGGGCCGGGGACGACGACGAGCTGTCGTTCAGCCTGTGGGCCCGGCACAGCCTGATCTGGGGGCCGGGCTCGGCCGTCGAGCGCGAGGCGCTCACGAGGACGATGACCGAGGTCGGGCGCCGGACGGGCGACCAGATGATGGAGCACTTCGCCGGATCGCTGCGCTGGGTGGCGCTGCTGGAGCAGGGCGACCCGCGCTTCCTCGACCAGTACCACGCCTTCGTCGCCCTGGCCGAGCGCAACGGCCGGCCGCGGTTCAGCCTCGCCTCGATCGCCGACCAGAGCATCATCTCGGGCTTCCTCGGCCGGTTCGACGACGCCGACGCGCTGCTCGACCAGGTGGACGCCTTCGGCCCGCCGCTCCCCGGCGAGTGGACGATCATGTTCAAGCACCTGCGGTGGGCGCTGCGGCTGCTGGAGGGCCGGTTCGACGACGCGGACGCGCTGCACCAGACCCTGACCGACGCCGCCCACCCGTACACGCGGCTGCTCCAAGCCCTGACGGCGGTCCAGCGCGGCGACGTGGGGGCGGCGCTGGCGCACGTCCAGCAGCACGAGGGTGTGGCCGAACCGTATCCGCCCACCATCATGCCGATGTGGCTGCGGTTGCAGGCGGAGGTGGCGGCGGCCTCGCGCGACCCGGAGCTCTGCGCGAAGGCGCGTGCGGACCTCACGCCGTACGCGGGGCTGTGGGCGGTGTCGCTGTGCGGCTGCGACATCGGCGGGCCCATGAGCCACTGGACGGCCCTGATCGACCTGGCCGAGGAGCGCTGGGACGACGCGATCGCGGGCTTCACCGACGCCCACCGCTCCGCCGACCTGCTCCAGTCGGGTCCCTGGTCGATCGAGGCCAAGTCGCGGCTGGCCGAGGCGCTGCTGGGCCGCGGCGGGCCGGGCGACGCGGAGGCCGCGGCCGGGCTGCTGGACGAGGCGGGCCGCGTCGCCACCGAGATCGGCATGCGGCACGTCGGCCGGCGCGTCCAGGAGCTGGGCCCCGAGCCCGCGGCACAGGCGGAGCCGGGGAATGTGTTCCGCTTCGACGGGCAGGTCTGGACGCTCTCCTACGCCGGACGCACCGTCCACATGCCCGATGGCAAGGGCCTGCACGACCTGCACACGCTGCTGGAACGTCCGGGTGCGGACGTGCCCGCCGTGCGGCTGCTGAGCCCGGAGGGCGGCGAGGCCGTCGTCGCGGCCGGGCGGATGGGCGGCGACGCCGTCCTCGACGAGGAGGCCAAGGCGCGGTACAAACGCCGCCTGGCGGTCCTGGACGAGGAGATCGACCAGGCCGCGTCCCTCGGCGACGACCGGCGGGCGGCCGCGTACGACCGGGAACGGGCCGCGCTGCTGGACGAGCTGCGCGCCGCCGCCGGCCTGGCCGGACGCACCCGCCGCCTCGGCGACCAGGCCGAACGGGCCCGCAAGACGGTCACCGCCCGCATCAAGGACACGCTGCGCAAGCTCGACCAGCGGCATCCCGAGCTCGCCGCCCATCTGCGGGACGCGGTCTCCACCGGATCGTCCTGCCGCTACCGGCAGGAACGCGAAACCGCCTGGCACCTGTGAGCGCCAGGCGGTCCCGCTGTCCCGCCGCTCGCGGGTCGCTGCTCGCGGGTCGCTACTTGCGGTTGTAGAGCCGCATCGTGACCGTCCCGAAGACCGCGATGAGCACGGCCCCCCAGATCAGCACCCACATCAGCGCCGCGCCGTTGGTGTGGCCGCCCATCAGGCCGCGGACGGCGTCCACCACCTGCGTCACCGGGTTGACGTCGACGAAGACCTGCAGCCAACCGGGCATGGTCTCGGGGTCGACGAAGACGTTGCTGAGGAAGGTCAGCGGGAACAGCACGAACATGCTGACCGACATCACCGCCTTCTCGCCGCGCATCAGCAGGCCGACCATCGTCCAGACCCAGGAGAAGGCGAACGAGAAGGCCACCAGCACCGCGATCCCGGCCACCACCCCGACCGGGCCGCCGTCCGGGCGGAAGCCCAGGATCAGGCCGAGGGTGAGGATCACGATCGAGGCCATGGTGTACCGGAACATGTCGCCGAGCAGGTAGCCGACCATGGGGGACGGCCGCCAGATCGGCAGGCTGCGGAACCGGTCGAACACGCCCTTCTCGATGTCGATGTTGACCGAGACGCCGGTGTACATGGTGGTCATCACCACGCTCATCACCATGATCCCCGGCAGCAGGAACTGCAGGTACTCCTTGGTCGAGCCCGCCAGCGCCCCACCGAACAGGTAGGTGAACATCAGCACCATCATCACCGGGAAGATGGTGACGTCGAACAGCTGCTCCGGCACGTGCTTGATCTTCAGCATCGCCCGCCAGCCGAAGGTGAGCGAGGCCGACAGGGCGCCCGGTCTCGCCGGGCGGTCGCCCCGTGCCAGCACCGTGCCGAGGATCTCCGCCGACGGGACGTACGACGAAGCGGTCGTCTCCTGTGTCGCGGTGCTCATGCCGCCACCTCGTCTTCCTTCGCGTCGTCGTCGGCGGGGTGACCGGTCAGGGTCAGGAACACCTCGTCCAGGCTGGGCTGGCCGAGGGAGAAGTCGTCCACGGTGATCCCGGCGCGGGACAGCTCGGACAGGGCGCGGGACGCCTGCTCCGCCGCGCCGAGCTTGGTCTCGTCGCCGGAGATGCGGGCGGTGAGCGCGACCGGGTCGGCCTCCAGCTGGACGGACGCGCCGAGCTCCCGTGCCAGCACCTCCTCCGCCTGCGGACGCTGCGCCGCGTCCCGCAGCCGCACGTGCACCGCGCCCGCGCCGATCGACGCCTTCAGCTCCCCGGGCGTCCCCTCGGCGATCACCTTGCCGTGGTCGACGACCGCGATCCGGGCCGCGAGCTGGTCGGCCTCGTCGAGGTACTGCGTGGTCAGCAGCACCGTGGTGCCGTGCGCCACCACCAGGCGGACGATCTCCCAGACCTGGTTCCGGCTGCGGGGGTCGAGGCCGGTGGTGGGCTCGTCCAGGAACAGCAGGTCGGGGGTGTTCAGGATGCTGGCCGCGATGTCGATGCGCCGCCGCATCCCGCCCGAGTAGTTCTTGACCTGCTTGTCGGCGGCGTCCGCCAGCCCGAACGCCTCCAGCAGCTGGCCCGCCCTCTCCCGGGCGGCCGGCTTGCGGTGGCCGAGCAGCCTGCCGAGCAGCATGAGGTTCTCGGTTCCGGTGAGGTCCTCGTCCACCGACGCGTACTGCCCGGTCAGGCTCACCTTGCCGCGGACGGCGTCGGCCTCCTTCCTGACGTCGAGCCCGAACACCCGGGCCTGCCCGTCATCAGGGCGCAGCAGGGTGGCCAGCACCCGCACCGCCGTGGTCTTCCCCGCGCCGTTCGGACCCAGCACGCCGTACACCGTGCCGGTGGGGACCTGGAGGTCCAGGCCGTCCAGGGCCCGTGTCTTCCCGAAGGTCTTGACCAGCCCCTCGGTCTCGATCGCCAAATCTTGCTTACTCATCGTGTGTCCTCTCCAGAGGTGGTTCAGGAGACGTAGGGGCGCGCCGCGCGGGCGTCCCGCAACGCCAGGCCCCACCAGGTGAGCTGGTCGAGCATCGACTTGACGCTCTGCGCCGACGCCTCCGCCGCGCACGGCAGGCCGCAGTCGTCGACGCTTCCGTCCAGCAGGTCGAAGCTCACCCGGCAGGGCATCGTCACGCTGTGCAGGCCCGTGAAGACCGTGCGGAGCTGCTCCACCGCGTACAGCCCGGTGGAGCCCATCCCGTACGACACGAAACCGACCGGTTTGGCCTGCCATTCGTCGTAGGCGTAGTCGATCGCCTCCTTCAACGCGGCAGGGAAGCTGCGGTTGTACTCAGGGGTGACCACCACGAAGGCGTCCGCCCGGCCGACCTGGGCGGTGAACTCGGTGACCCCGGGGGTGGCCGCCTTCGGGTACCGGTCCGGGAACCGCACGTCCAGCAGGTCGATGACGGCCACGTCGAGGGCGTCGCGCTCGCGCGCCCGGTCCGCGAGCCAGCAGCCGATCCGGTCGCCCACCCGTCCCTCGCGGGTGCTGCCGACGATGACCGCCACCCGCAAGGGCGCCGCGTCATGGATCATCGGATGCCTCCCCTAGGTCTTGGGTGTTCACCCAGAAGGCGCCAGAACCCGCGCGATCCCCCGCTAGATCCGATCTAGCACACGATGATGGCATTCACCCCGAAAAGGGCAAAGGCGTCCAGCGCCTGGGGAGCAGGCGCTGGACGCCGTTCCGGCCGCGCTCTGGCGCTGGCCGGCGGAGGGCCCGGCCGTCAGGTGCGGAAGGGGCCCGTGACCTCGTAGGTGATGCCGGAGCCGTTGGTGCCGCGCTGGGAGGAGAAGTACAGCCGGTTACCGGCGGGGGTGAACGCCGGGCCGGCGATCTCCGACCCGCTCTGCCCGGTGACCCGCAGGAACACCGAGATCTTGTCGTCCGGGGTGATCAGGCAGATCTCCATGTTGCCGCCGTCCTCGGCGACGTACAGGTCACCGAAGGTGGAGCCGGTGATGTTGTCGACGCCGGTGAGCGGGGCCGGGCCCGGGTTGACGAGGTTGTCGTCGTAGGCGAGCTCGAACGTGTTGTTGCCCAGGTTGAACTGCCAGACCCGGTTGTCGCCCTTGGTGGTGATCCAGACCGTGTCGCCGGCGTAGTGGCAGCCTTCGCCCCCGTTGAAGACTTTCATGCCGGAGACCTGGTCGCGGGTCGGGGTCGGCGAGCCGTCCGGGTCGGGGACGTTCGCCCAGGAGAACGAGCCGGACGTGCCGGACCCGCCCGTGAGCACCTGCAGCGTGCCCGAGGACAGGTTGCCCCAGGTGGCCGGGATGAAGCGGTAGAAGCCGCCGTCGCCCGCGTCCTCGGTGAGGTAGATCACCTTGCGGACCGGGTCGGCCGCGGCGGCCTCGTGGTTCCAGCGCCCCATCGCGGCGCGGCGGGTGGCCGGGGCGCCCCACGGGTCGCACTCCCACACGTAGCCGGTGCTGACCTCTTCGCACGACAGCCAGGTGTTCCACGGCGTGGCGCCGCCCGCGCAGTTGCGGTTGGTGCCCGACAGGATGCGGTACGCCGAGGTGACGGTTCCGGTGGAGCTGAAGCGCAGCGCGGAGGCGCCGCCGGCGTTGGACCCGACCTCGGAGTTGGACACGTAGATCCAGCCGGTGCCGTCGGCGAAGCAGGCCCCGCCGTCGGGCGCCTGGTGCCAGGTGTAGGAGGTGCCGGGCACGGTCTGGCC
>NZ_VCKW01000227.1 GCF_005889715.1 Actinomadura soli | reverse complement strand
GGTATGACCGTGCAGGCTGGGGCGGCCGGGCGGGCGGAGCGGGCGCCGCGGCTGCGGCGGTTCGAGTTCGCGCCGGTGGCGGGCATCTGGCGGCACGAGCTGGCCCTCTACAAGAGGTATTGGAAGTCGCAGTCGTTCGCCTCGATGGTGGAGCCGACGTTCTTCCTGCTCGCCTTCGGCTACGGGTTCGGCTCGATGGTCGCGGTGATCGGGAACTACCGGTACCTGGACTTCGTCGCGACGGGCGTCGTCGGCACGGCCGCGCTGTTCACGTCGGTGTTCCCGGGGATGTTCAACGGCTACATCAGGCGCGTGTTCCAGCACACCTACGACGGGATGCTCGCCGCGCCGGTGGACGTCCACGAGCTGGTGACGGCCGAGGCCCTGTGGATCGCGGCGAAGTCGTCGGTGTACTCGTGCACGCCGATCGTCGTGGGGATGTTCTTCGGCCTCGACCCCGCGTTCGGGATGCTGCTGGTGCCGTTCGTGACGTTCTTCACCGCGCTCGGGTTCGGCCTGTTCGGGATGTGGACGTCCTCGGTGGTCCCGTCGATCAACTCGTTCGACTACGTGATCACCGGTGTGGTGACGCCGCTGTTCCTGATCGCCGGGACGTTCTTCCCGATCGACTCGCTGCCCGGCTGGGCGCAGAACATCTCCTACCTCAACCCGCTCTACCACTGCGTGGAGCTGGTCCGGGACGCGGTCTTCGGCCTGGACCCGCTGGCCGACCTGGGGCATCTGGCGGGCCTGATGGTGTTCGCGGCGCTGATGTGGCTGATCGCCGTCCGCGGCATGCGCAAACGCCTCATCGACTGACCGCGCGTCCCGGCCCCGAGGTACGCTGACGCGAATCTTCTTCACATTGCGTTGCCGCGGAGAGGCAGGGCCGCATGGGTCAGGGCAGCGCCGGACGGGGCATCACCGCGCGTGACCGCCGTTCCCGGTTCTCCGCGTACGCGGCGTTCGCCGTCCAGGGGCTCTGCTTCGCGTCGCTCGTGACGCAGGTCCCGCAGATGCAGAAGGCCCACCGGCTCAGCGACGCCACGCTGTCGCTGGTGCTGCTGACGGTGCCGCTGATCGCCGGGGTCGGGAGCGTCGCGTCCGGCGCCCTGTTCCGGCGGTTCGGCAGCGGACCGGTGCTGCGCGTCTCCCAGCCCGCCGTCGCCGTCACGATCGCCCTGATCGGCCTCACCGGCGACAACGACCTCGCCCTCTACGGGGCGGTAGCGGCGTTCGGCCTGTTCGTCGGCGCGGTGGACGCCTCGATGAACGCGCAGGCCATCGCGGTGGAGCGCCGCTATGGCGTCAGCCTGATCACCGGCTTCTACGCGGTGTGGAGCGTCGCCGGGATCCTCGGCGGCCTGTGGGCGTCCCTCACCAACAGGATCGACCTGTCGCTGTTCACGGGCTTCGCGGTCGCCGCCGCCGTCGGGATCGCGGCGTCCCTCGCGACCGGGCACCGGCTCTACGCCCGCGCGGAGGAGGGCGGCGGGCCGACCGCCGAGGAGCTGAAGGCGGCCGGACGCAGCGTCCCGTGGCGGCCGATCCTCGTCGTCGGCGCCGCGATGGCCGTCGCCTACCTCGCCGACTCCGCGATCTCCAGCTACGGCGCGAAGTACCTGGACGACGAGCTGTCCGGCAGCGACTGGATCGCGCCGCTCGGGTACGTCGCGTACCAGGTCGCCATGGTGATCAGCCGCGCCGTCGCGGACCTCGCCGTCCGCCGGTCCGGTCCCGTGCGGGTCGTGCGGCTCGGCGGCGCCGTCGGCATCGCGGGCATGATCGGCGTGGTCGCGGCGCCGAACGCGGCCGCCGCCATCGCCGCGTTCGCGGTCGCCGGGCTCGGCCTCGCCGTGATCGCCCCGGTGTCCTTCTCCGCCGCCGGACGGGTCGACCCGACCGGCCTCGGCGTGGCGGTCGCCCGCGTGAACATCTTCAACTACGTCGGGTTCGTCCTGGGGGCGGCCGTCGTCGGCGCCATCGCCCCGCTCAGCGCGGACCACGGCCTGCGCCTGGCGTTCATCGTCCCTACGGTCCTGATCCTGGTCGTCTTCGCCACCGCGAGGGGGTTCGATCCCGTCCCGGTCAAAGGCGCCCGGCCGGACTCCCCCGCCATGGAACGGCCCGTCGCCTGACGCGTCCCGCAACGCTCAAAGCCCCCGTCCGCGCAGGACGCGCGAACGGGGGCTCGAAACCGCGAATGGCCAGGTGCTACGGACGGTCAGGCGTCTTCGAGGGCGGTGACGGCGCGCTCGCCTTCCGCCAGGGCCTGCTCCGGGGTCAGGTCCTGCAACGCGCGGCTCAGTGCCACTTCGGCGGCGTCGGCCGCGGCCCGGAGGGTCACGGCGTGCTCCTGCGCCCTTTCGAGGTCGCCCAGGCCGACACAGTCGAAGGCCACCTGCGCGTCGTGGCCCGCCATCTTCAGTTGCCGTGCGGCCTCTTCAAGACTCATCAACAACTCCTACCTCGGGGATGCTTGTCCTACCCCTCGGCACCCTCCATAACCGCTTGACCCAGCAGCTGGGCGGCTTTCACCAAGCGCTGCTCGGAGAGACACGCGTAGCCGAGGACGAGGGCGGGCCTGGCGTGGCCCGCGCGTCCCGGCGACCACATGGGACGGGCGCCCGCGACGGCCACGCCGGCCCGCGCGGCGCGGGCCACGACGGCGTCCTCGTCGCATCCTCTGGGGAGTTCCACGTAGAGGTGGATGCCCGCTGAGACGCCGCGAACCACGGCTCCGGGCAGGCGGGCGTTCAGCGCCCCGGCCAGCGCGTCCCGCCGGGCCCGGTACCGGCGCCGCATCGTGCGCAGGTGCCGGTCGTATCCGCCGCCCCTGATCAGCTCGGCGAGCGCGTACTGCTCCAGGACGGGCGCCCCGAGATCGGTGGTGCCGCGGTGGTCCCGCAGCCGCTTGGCGACGGCCGGGGACGCGACGGCCCAGCCGAGCCGCAGCGCCGGCGCGAGCGACTTGCTCACCGAGCCGAGCAGGACGACGCGGTCGGGGTCGACGCCCTGGAGGCAGCCGACCGGTTCGCGGTCGTAGCGGAACTCGGCGTCGTAGTCGTCCTCCAGGATCAGGCCGTCGACGTCCCGCGCCCAGGCGATCAGCTCGGCGCGCCGGGACGGGGACAGCACGACGCCGGTCGGGTACTGGTGCGCCGGTGTGACGAGGACGGCCCGCGCCCCGGTGCGGGCGAGCGCGGCGACGTCCAGCCCGTCGGCGTCGACGGGGACGCGGATCACCCGCAGGCCGGACGCGTCCAGCATCGGCAGCTGCCGGTCGCTGGTCGGGTCCTCGACGGCGAGCAGCGTGTGCCCGCTCGCGCGCAGCAGCCGCAGCAGCGCGGACAGCCCCTGCGCCACCCCGTTCATGATCACGACGCGGCCGGGGTCGGCGTGGGCCGCGCGGACCCGGCCGAGGTAGCCGGCCAGCTCGGCGCGCAGCGCGGGGACGCCGCCCGGGTCGGGGTAGGTGAGCGCCTCGTGCGGCAGCGCGCGGAGCGCGGCGCGGGCGGCCGCGATCCAGCGCTCGCGCGGGAACGCCGACAGGTCCGGCTTGCCCGGCCACAGGTCGTACGTGGGCGGGGGCGCGGGATCGGGCCGGGGCTCCCGGGACGGACCCGGCACGCCGTTCGACGCCGCCGGGGACGCCTCGTCCGGACGGGCCAGCGGCGCGATGCGGGTGCCGTCACCGCGCCGCGCGACCAGGAACCCCTCGGCGGTCAGCTGCTCGTAGGCGGCGACCACCACGCCGCGCGAGACGTCCAGGTCGCGCGCCAGGTCGCGGCTCGACGGCAGCCTCGTCCCGGCGGTGAGCCGGCCTGTGCGCACGGCGGTGCGGAAACCTGCGGCGATCTGCGCGGCGAGCCGGCCCGCGGACCGGTCGAGCGGGAGATGAAGGTCGGTCACATGACTCTCAGCGTCAAGAGGGAGTGCGAACGTCACGGACCGCACAATGGTCCATATTCTCACCCGATGATTGGCTCTGTCGGATGGACCAAGCAGGATTCTAGCGTTCCGTCCATGAACACCTCTCACAAGCGCGGCATGGCGGGGGCCGGGTCGGCGATGTTCCTCGTCGGGACGCTGACCGCCGTGTCCGCGACGATCGCCGCCTATCCCGTGTTCGGCGGCCAGGCGGCGCGGTACGCGGTCGCCGCGCTGGTCCTGCTGATCGTGGTCCGGTTCGCCGGCGGCCCGGCGCGCCGCCCCTCCCTCCGGGACTGGCTGCTGCTGGCGGCGCTGGCCGGGACGGGCCTGGTCGCGTTCAACGTCTGCATCGTCGCGGCCACCCGGGACACGAGCCCGGCCACGATCGGCACGGTGATCGCGACGGTGCCGATCGTGCTGGCGCTGATCGGCCCGCTGCTGGAGGGGCGCCGCCCGGCCCCGGCGCTCGTGCTGTCGGCGTGCGTGGTCGCCGCCGGGGCCGCGCTCGCCAACGGGCTCGGCGGCGGCAGCGTCCGCGGGCTGCTGCTGTCGCTCGGCGCGCTCGCCGGAGAGGTGTGCTTCTCGCTGCTGGCCGTCCCGCTGCTGCCCCGGCTCGGCGCGCTGCGGGTCTCGGCGTACTCCTCCGCGCTGGCCGCGCCGATGCTGCTGGCCGTCGGCCTCGCCGTGGACGGGACGGCGGTCCTCCGCACCCCCACGGCCGGTGAGCTGGCGGGCTTCACCTACCTCTCGGTGGTCGTCACCACGATCGCGTTCCTGCTCTGGTACAGCTCCATCGGACGGCTCGGCGCCGACCGGGCCGGGCTGTTCGCGGGCCTGATCCCGGTCAGCGCGGTGATCACGACGGTGGTGCTCGGCATCGACCGGCCGGGCCCCGCCGACCTCGCGGGCGCCGCGCTGGTCGCGGCGGGCGTCGTCGTCGGCCTGCGCGCCCGCGTCGAACCGCGCGGGCCCGTCTCGCCCGGTGAGGCCGTCGCCCCCCGTGAACCCGCGCTTCCCTAGCCCGTAACCTGTGATTCCGTAGACACCGCCCCCTTCGGAATCGCGCGAGGATCTGCCTGAGATGCCTGAGTTCTCCTTCACCGACCTGCTGCCGCTCGGCCCGGACGAGACCGACTACCGTCTCCTGACCTCCGGCGGGGTCTCCACCTTCGAGGCCGACGGACGGACGTTCCTGCAGGTCGAGCCGGAGGCTCTGCGGCTGCTCACCGAGACCGCGATGCGCGACATCTCGCACCTGCTGCGCCCCGCGCACCTGGCGCAGCTCCGCCGGATCCTGGACGACCCCGAGGCGTCCCCCAACGACCGGTTCGTCGCGCTGGACCTGCTGAAGAACGCGGGGATCTCGTCCGGGGGCGTCCTGCCCATGTGCCAGGACACCGGGACCGCGATCGTGATGGGCAAGCGCGGCCAGCACGTCCTGACGGACGGGAACGACGAGGAGCACATCTCGCGCGGCGTCTACGACGCGTACACGAAGCTGAACCTGCGCTACTCGCAGATGGCGCCGGTGACGATGTGGGACGAGAAGAACACCGGCAGCAACCTGCCCGCGCAGATCGAGCTGTACGCGGCCCCCGGCGAGGCGTACAAGTTCCTGTTCATGGCCAAGGGCGGCGGCAGCGCGAACAAGTCGTTCCTCTACCAGGAGACGAAGGCCGTCCTGAACCCGAAGCGGATGATGTCCTTCCTGGAGGAGAAGATCCGCTCGCTCGGCACGGCCGCGTGCCCGCCGTACCACCTGGCGATCGTGGTCGGGGGCACGTCCGCCGAGTACGCGCTGAAGACCGCCAAGTACGCGTCCGCCCACTACCTGGACGCCCTGCCGACCGGGGGCTCGCCGCTCGGGCACGGGTTCCGCGACCTTGAGCTGGAGCTCCAGGTGTTCGAGCTGACGCAGAGGCTCGGCATCGGCGCGCAGTTCGGCGGCAAGTACTTCTGCCACGACGTCCGCGTGATCCGGCTGCCGCGGCACGGCGCGTCCTGCCCGGTGGCGATCGCGGTGTCGTGCAGCGCCGACCGGCAGGCCCTCGCCAAGATCACCGCGGAGGGCGTGTTCCTGGAGCGGCTGGAGACCGAACCGGCGCAGTACCTGCCCGAGACGAGCGACGAGCATCTGGACGATGAGGTCGTCCAAATCGATCTGAATCGTCCGATGGCGGAGATCCGGGCCGAGCTGACCAAGTACCCGGTGAAGACGCGGCTGTCGCTCACCGGCCCGCTCGTCGTCGCCCGCGACATCGCGCACGCCAAGATCAAGGAGCGGCTGGACGCGGGCGAGCCCATGCCGCAGTACCTGCGCGACCACGCCGTCTACTACGCGGGCCCGGCCAAGACGCCGGAGGGCTACGCGTCCGGCTCGTTCGGCCCCACCACGGCCGGGCGCATGGACTCCTACGTCGAGCAGTTCCAGGCCGCCGGCGGCTCGCTCGTCATGCTGGCGAAGGGCAACCGGTCCAAGCAGGTCACCGATGCCTGCAGGGAGCACGGCGGCTTCTACCTCGGCTCGATCGGCGGCCCCGCCGCCCGCCTCGCCCAGGACTGCATCAAGAAGGTGGACGTCCTGGAGTACCCGGAACTCGGCATGGAGGCCGTCTGGAAGATCGAGGTCGAGGACTTCCCCGCGTTCATCGTCGTGGACGACAAGGGAGAGGACTTCTTCGCCGACACCACGGGGCCCGTGCTGAGCATCGGCAGGCGCTGACGAACGGCAGCCCCTGCCGCCGTTTCCTGATACTTCTTGCCTTTAGGTCATATTGACAGCCCGAAAATGAGGTTGGTCCCGAGGTCTCTCCGATGACCGCCTGGCCACTCCGGTATCTTTTCCGCCATGTCACGGTCAGAGCGCCTCGTTCTCGCGGCGCGCTACCGGTTGGTCGCGGAAATAGGTCAGGGCGCCAACGGCACCGTGTGGAGAGGGCATGACGAACTCCTCGATCGCGCCGTGGCGATCAAGGAGCTCCGGCTCCCCGAGGACCTCACCGAGGACGACCGGGTGGTCTTCTACCGCCGCACCCTCCGGGAGGCGCGCGCGCCCGCACAGCTGCGCACGCACTCCATCGTCGAGGTGTATGACGTGGTCATCGAGCAGGGCCGCCCCTGGATCGTGATGGAGATGATCGAGGCGCCCAGCCTCGAACAGCTCATCGAACGCTCGGGCCCGCTGCCGCCCGAGCGGGTCGCGCACATCGGCCGCGCCCTGCTGGACGCCCTCGCCACCGCGCACAAGGCCGGGATCGTCCACCGCGACCTCAAGCCCAGCAACGTGCTGCTGGACGGCGACCGCGTCGTCCTCACCGACTTCGGCCTCGCGTTCTCGTCCGGGTCGGCCAGCCTGACGAAGACGGGCCACTTCATGGGCTCGCCCGCGTACGTGGCGCCCGAGGTGGCCCGCGGCGAGAAGGCGACGCCGCGCTCCGACCTGTGGTCGCTCGGCGCGACGCTGTACGCCGCGCTGGAGGGCCGTCCGCCGTTCGAGCGCGAGAACGTGATGGCGACGCTGAGCGCGCTCGCCACCGAGTCGACCCCCGCCCCGCAGAACGCGGGCGGGCTCACCCCGGTGATCATCGGGCTGCTGGAGAAGAACCCGACCCGCAGGCTCAGCCACGCCCGCGCCGTCGACCGGCTCGAACGCGCCGTCGCCGGCCCCCGGTCGGGGCGCCGCGGCCACACGCCCCGCTACCGGCTGATGGTCGTGATCGGGCTCGTCGGCGCGACCGTCGCGTCCTGCGGGATCGGCGCCACCGCGCTCATCCTCGGGATGACGCGGGAGAACCCGGGGGCGTCGGCCCCGACCGAGGCGCCGTCCAGCCCGGCGGGCGGCGCGCAGGGCCTTCCGTCCGGCGTCGAGACCAGCACACTGGTCATCCGCGCCCGCAACGCCGTCTGCAAGATCTTCGTGTCGGTCCCGGGCGGCGCCGTGCTCAGCGACGAGACGCTGCAGGAGGGCGAGGCCCGCCGGTACGACCAGCCGCGCCTCAACGCGGTCGTCTACGACGCGTCCGCCTGCGACGTCTGGGTCAACGGCCTGCGCAAGCCCCTCGGGTCCCCCGGTGAGCGGAAGAACTACTCGCTCGCCAAGGAGTGACACGCCCCACCCCGGGGAATGCGGGAGCCACCCGCCCGGCTGCCACGGGTGGCGGCCACGGACGCGAAGGGGAGGCTTGGATGGGCGAGCAGGGGTTCCGCGTCGAGCGCGACTCGATGGGCGAGGTCCGCGTGCCGGCGACGGCCAAGTGGCGGGCGCAGACGCAGCGCGCGGTGGAGAACTTCCCGATCTCGGGACGGACGCTTGAGGCGTCGCACATCGCCGCGCTCGGCCAGATCAAGGCCGCCGCGGCGACCGTGAACGCCGAGCTCGGGGTGCTCGACGACGACCTCGCCCGCGCGATCACCGCCGCCGCCCGCGAGGTCGCGGCCGGCCGGTGGGACGACCAGTTCCCCATCGACGTGTTCCAGACCGGGTCCGGGACGTCGTCGAACATGAACGCCAACGAGGTCGTCGCGACGCTGGCGGAGGAGCGGCTCGGCCGTCCCGTCCATCCGAACGACCACGTGAACGCGTCACAGTCGTCGAACGACGTGTTCCCTTCGTCCATCCACATCGCGGCCACCGGCGCCGTCGTGAACGATCTGATCCCCGCGCTGCGCCATCTGGAGGCAGCCCTCGCACGCAAGGCGGAGGAGTTCCGGACGGTCGTCAAGTCGGGCCGCACCCACCTCATGGACGCCACGCCCGTCACGCTCGGGCAGGAGTTCGGCGGGTACGCGGCGCAGGCCGGGCACGGCGTGGAGCGGCTGGAGGCCGTCCTGCCGCGGCTGGCCGAGCTGCCCCTGGGGGGCACGGCGGTCGGCACCGGCATCAACACCCCCGGCGGCTTCGGCGGACGCGCCATCGCCGAGATCGCGCGGGCCACGGGCCTGCCGCTGACGGAGGCCCGCGACCACTTCGAGGCGCAGGGCGCGCGGGACGGCCTGGTCGAGGCGAGCGGCGCGCTCCGCACCGTCGCGGTGAGCCTCACCAAGATCGCCAACGATCTGCGCTGGATGGGCTCGGGCCCGCGCGCCGGGCTCGCCGAGATCCGGCTGCCCGACCTGCAGCCCGGCTCGTCGATCATGCCGGGGAAGGTGAACCCGGTGATCCCGGAGGCGGTCGCGCAGGTCGCCGCGCAGGTCATCGGGAACGACGCGGCGGTCGCGTTCGGCGGCGCGTCGGGAAACTTCGAGCTGAACGTGATGCTGCCGATGCTGGGCCGCAACGTCCTGGAGTCGATCACCCTGCTGGCGAACGCGTCACGGCTGCTCGCCGACCGCTGCGTGGACGGCGTCGAGGCCGACGCCGACCGGATGCGCGAGTACGCCGAGTCGTCGCCGTCGATCGTGACGCCGCTCAACCGCTACATCGGGTACGAGGAGGCGGCGAAGGTCGCCAAGCAGGCGCTCAGGGAGCGCAGGACCATCCGCGAGGTGGTCCTGGAACGCGGCTACGTGGACGACGGGAAGCTGACCGTCGAGCAGCTCGACGCGGCGCTGGACGTCCTCGGGATGACGAACGTGTCCCGTAAGCCCTCCTGAGCGCCCGGGACGCGCCGGGACGGGTCAGTACCAGCCGACCGACTGGGAGTGCGACCACGCGCCGCACGGGCTGCTGTAGCGGTCCTTGATGTAGCCGAGGCCCCACTTGATCTGCGTGGTGGCGTTGTTCTGCCAGTCGGGCCCTGCGCTGGACATCTTGGAACCTGGATTGGCCTGCGGAATGCCGTACGCCTCGGACGAGGGGTTGTCCGCGTGCACGTTCCAGTGGCTTTCCTTGTTCCACAGCTTCACCAGGCAGCCGAACTGGCCGTCGCCGGTGAACCCGAAGCCCGGCATCAGCTTCTTGGCGATCTCCTGCGCCTCGCCCGCCGGGACCGGGTCGCCGATCGGGCCGGTGCCGCCGCCGCCCTCGTCCGGCTTCTTGGTCGGGACCGGCGTCCCCTTCGGGTGCAGGGACGGGCTCTCGCCCCCGTCCTGGCGCGTCGCGCGGGAGGCGCGGTCGAGGGCCAGCTTGCGCCGCTGCTCCTCCAGGACCTTCGGGTCGACCTTCGGCGCGGCGTCGGCGAGCTGCTTGGTCGGCTTGACGGTCGCGTCGTCGCCGCCGGAACCGCCGGTCAGCGCGAACGCGGCGACGGCCCCGCCGCCGATCACCACCGCGGCGCCCGCGGCGACGGCGACGATCCGCATGCCGGTGCGCCCGCCGGAACCTCCTCGTCCGCCGGACCCCGCTCGCCCGGCGGAGGGGCGCTGCGCGTGCCGTCCGGACACGAGCTCGTCGCGGGGCCCCTCGGCGAACACTCCGGTGCGGAGCGGCTCGGCCGCCGGGACGGCCCCGAAGCCGAGCGTGTCACCGGCGGGCGCACCGCCGACCTGGGTCGGGGCGCTGCCCGCGACCTTGACGTCGTCCTCATGCGGCGCGGCCTGCCCGAACGGGTCGGACGGCGCGTACGGGTCGGACGGCGCGAACTGATCGGACGGCCCGGACCGCACGGGCGGCGCGGGCGGTGCCGCGAACGACCCGGTGGCCTGGATCGGGACCTGGGGGGCCGGGTGCTCCGGAGCCGGGATCGGCTGGGCCGGGGCGGGACCCCCGCTCGTCCACGGGCCCTGGGGGTCGAAGTTCTGTCGATCGTCTCGCCTAGGGGACCCTGGATGGTCTCCGTACAAGGCGGTCCTTCCGACGGTCGCACGCGCATGGACACGCGTCCGAGCTGCTTCACCCCTGGTCCATCCGGCCGCCCTGGAGGTCTCGGCGGCCCCGGACCCGGGCCGGCGCCGTGCCCGTCGCGCGTGTCGTCAAGGGGACGCGCTCCGGTCCGGCACCGTTCGGGGGTGCTTACGGGGAGACACAATGCCCGAGGCCAAGGGAGGCTTCGCAACCGAAACGAGACGAAAGCTGCGGCTGGGACGCTTGTCAACTCACCGGGCGAACCACCGAAACCGCAACGGGACCAGGGGATCCCGGGCCCCGAGCACCAATCTGTGACCTTCATCACAAACCCACCGTGCGGGGTTTGGCGATCACGGTCCGTAGACATGATCCCTGACGTTCTGAGACGGCCAACCCCGGCGGACCGCTCGCGCGGCACCGCCGGGGTTCACTCGCTTCAGCCGGGTCCCGGCCGGTGGCTCAGCCGGGGATCAGCCGCCGACGTCGCCGAGCAGGTCGGTGACCAGAGCGGCGATCGGCGACCGCTCCGACCGCGTCAGCGTCACATGCGCGAACAGCGGATGCCCCTTGAGCTTCTCCACCACCGCCGCGACGCCGTCGTGCCGCCCCACCCGCAGGTTGTCGCGCTGCGCCACGTCGTGCGTCAGGACGACCCGCGACCCCGCGCCGATCCGCGACAGGACGGTCAGCAGCACGCCGCGCTCCAGCGACTGCGCCTCGTCCACGATCACGAACGCGTCGTGCAGCGACCGGCCCCGGATGTGGGTGAGCGGCAGGACCTCCAACATGTCACGGTCCACGACCTCGTCGATGACGTCCGGCGTCGTGACGGCCGACAGGGTGTCGTAGACGGCCTGCGCCCACGGCGACATCTTCTCGTTCTCCGAGCCGGGAAGGTAGCCGAGCTCCTGGCCGCCGACCGCGTACAGCGGGCGGAACACCACCACCTTGCGGTGCTGCCGCCGCTCCATCACGGCCTCCAGGCCCGCGCACAGGGCCAGGGCCGACTTGCCGGTGCCGGCCCGGCCGCCGAGCGAGACGATGCCGACGTCCTCGTCCATCAGCAGGTCGAGCGCGATCCGCTGCTCCGCGGACCGGCCGCGCAGCCCGAACACCTCCCGGTCGCCGCGCACCAGCTTCACCGACTTGTCCGGCTGCGTCCGGCCGAGCGCCGAGCCGCGCTCCGACAGCAGCCGAAGCCCCGTGTGGCACGGCAGGTCCCGCGCCTCGTCCACGTCCGCGGACCCCGAGTCGTACAGGTCCTCCAGGACCCCGGCGGGCACCTCCAGCTCCCGCATGCCCGTCCAGCCGGACTCCACGACGGCCAGCTCCGCCCGGTACTCCTCGGCGGTGAGGCCGACCGCGGACGCCTTCACCCGCATCGGCAGGTCCTTGGAGACCAGGACGACGTCGCGCCCCTCGCGCGCGAGCCACGCCGCGACCGACAGGATGCGGGTGTCGTTGTCGCCGAGCCGGAACCCGTCCGGCAGCACGCTCGGGTCGGCGTGGTTCAGCTCGACGCGGAGCGTGCCGCCCTGGTCGCCGAGCGGGCCGTCCACGGACACGGGCTCGTCCAGCCTGCCGTGCCGAAGCCGCAGGTCGTCCAGCATGCGCAGGGCCTGCCGGGCGAAGTACCCGAGCTCGGGGTGGTGCCGCTTGGCCTCAAGCTCGGAGATCACGACGATGGGGAGTACGACCTCGTGTTCGGCGAACCGGGTCAGCGCTCCCGGGTCGGCGAGCAGGACGCTGGTGTCGAGGACGTACGTGCGCCGGTCCGGGATCGGAGTCCCGGAGGTGTTCCCGGACGGACCGGGACGGCGCGCGGAGGTTGTGGCCACTCGATCTCCCTGATGATGGGGGACGTACCAGTGAACACATTTCGTCCGGCGTGTCCGCGCGGGCGTGGCCCGCCCGGACCTCCCGTGGAGGAAAGGTGTCCATTGGCGCGCCGGTCCGCCGCGCGGGCGGTGGAGGCCGGAGGCCGGCCGTCAGGTACCGTAGCGCCGGTGCCGCGCGGCGTACGAGCGCATGGCCCGGAGGAAGTCGACCTTGCGGAAGTCCGGCCAGTGGACCTCGCAGAAGTGGAACTCCGAGTGGGCGCTCTGCCAGAGCATGAAGCCGGAGAGACGCTGCTCCCCCGAGGTGCGGATGACCAGGTCCGGATCCGGCTGGCCGCGCGTGTAGAGATGCTCCGCGATGTGCTCAACGTCGAGGATCTCGGCGAGTTCCTCGATGCTGGTGCCCCGGCTCGCCTGCTCGATGAGCAGTGAGCGCACCGCATCAGCGATCTCACGCCTACCCCCATACCCAACCGCGACGTTCACAATCAGGCCGGGGGCGTCCGATGTGGCCTCACCCGCGTCTTTCAGGACACGGGCGGTCTTATCGGGCAGCAGGTCGAGGGCGCCGACGGGCTTGACGTGCCAGCCGTCGGACGCGAGCTGCCGGACGGTGTTCTCGATGATCTCCAGCAGCGGGTCCAGCTCGGCGGCCGGACGGTTCAGGTTGTCGGTGGACAGCAGCCACAGCGTGACGTGCTCCACCCCGGCCTCGGCGCTCCACTGCAGCAGCTCGGAGATCTTCTGGGCGCCGCGCTGGTGCCCGGAGTTGACGTCGGCGAGGCCCATCGACCTGGCCCAGCGGCGGTTCCCGTCCAGGATCACGCCGACGTGGCGCGGCGTGACGTCCTTCGGCAGCGACGCCTCGACCCGGTGCTCGTACATCCGGTAGACGACGTCGCGGACGGCCGCGTAGGGGCCGCTGTGGCGGATGGCGGAGGTCAGCCGTCCACCGGCCGTCCGCATGCCGGTGCGCGGCTTTCCCGTACGCCGAACCCCCATGTGGGCTTCCCTTCGAGCGGCCGTCCCTGGCGGGAGAACGCTCAATTATGGCCCGACGGCGCTACTTATCTCACCGTTCCCGTCATGTCAGGCTAATGCGCGGGCCCCTCCGGCCTTACCATCCGGCCTGCTCCGGCCCGTGCCCCTGTGG
>NZ_VCKW01000226.1 GCF_005889715.1 Actinomadura soli | reverse complement strand
GCCCACGTGCGCGCCGATGTCGAACGCCAGATCGCCCGGCTTGAGGAACTCGCCGTACAGGCGCGTCGCGCGGGGGTGCTTGCCCGGGACGCCGTAGTACATGACCAGGGACCTCGCGATCCCGTAGGAGCGCAGCAGCATCCGCCGACACTACCGCGCCGGTCCGCCGCCCCGGCTGGATTCCGCGCGCCGTGTCAGGGAACGTCCATCGAGGTGGAGACCAGGCCGTGGACCTCGGAGCGGGCCACCCGCTCGCCGTTCGTCCTGCCGAGCGGGCTGCGGGGACGGCTCGCCGGCCGCCTCATGCTGCGGATGAACAAGCAGGACGAGGTCGCCCGCCTGCTCGCCGTCAGGCCGGGGGAGCGGGTGCTGGAGATCGGGTACGGGCCGGGCGGCCTGATCCGCCGCCTCGAAAGGACGCCCGCCGGACGCGTCTGCGGCGTCGACCCGTCCCCGGAGATGCGCGGCATGGCCGCCAGGCGCGCGGCGGACGCCGATCTCCGGGTGGGGACGGCCGAGGACACCGGGTTCGGCGACGCCGAGTTCGACTGCGTCGTCTCGGTCAACAGCGTGGCGCTCTGGCCGTGCCTGGAGAGCGGGCTGGACGAGCTGCGCCGCGTCACGCGCCCCGGCGGGCGGGTGCTGATCGCCTGGCATGGGGGCCGCCGACCGCCGAGGGCCGCGCGGAAGTTCAGGCTGCCGGACGACCAGCTCGACCGTATCGAGGAGGCGCTGCGCCGCCGCTTCACGGACGTCGACCGGCACGAGCTGTCCGACCTCACGGCGTTCACGGCCAGGCGGGACCGGCAGGGCGGGCCGGAGGGCCGCCGGGGCGCGGGTCAGGGCTTGCGGGCCAGGCCGCCGTAGATGGAGACCTGCGAATCGTTGATCTTGCGGGCCTCGTCGTCCGGGCGCCAGTGGTGGACGGCCGTCACGCCCGGCTCGACCAGTTCCAGGCCGTCGAAGAAGCTCGTGATCTGCGCCATGGTGCGGCCCTTGGCGCGGATCCCGTGCTCGTTGTGCTTCTTCAGGGCGTTGAGCGGCTTGGCGGCGCTCTCGATGTTGATCGTGGAGAGGGCGAGGAAGCTGCCGGACGGCAGCGGCTCCAGGAGCCGCCGGACGATCCGCAGCGCCTGGTCGTCGTCGGGGATGAAATGGATGACGGTGAGGAGGCACAGCGCGACGGGCTCGTCAAGGTTGAGCGTCTCGTGGACCTCCGGCGCGGTCAGTATGGCGTCCGGCTCGCCCAGGTCGGCCTGGATGTAGCGGGAGCGCCCCTCGGGGGTGCTGGTGAGCAGAGCGCGGGCGTGCACGAGCACGATCGGGTCGTTGTCGACGTACACGATCCTGGCCGTCGGATCGACGTCCTGGACGACCTCGTGCAGGTTGGGCGAGGTGGGCAGGCCGGTCCCTATGTCGAGGAACTGCCGGACACCGTGGTCGGCGGCCAGGTGGCGCGCCACCCGCACCATGAAGTTGCGGCTGGCCCGCATCGACGTGCGCATGTACGGCGCGATCTTGACGATCTCCTCCGCGGCCTCCCGGTCGGCGGAGTAGTTGTCCTTGCCGCCCAGCAGGTAGTCGTAGACCCGCGCGGAATGGGCCACGTCGGTCCGCAAGTCAGCCGAGCGCGGTTCACTGTCCGCTGTGTCCGGCACGGGAAGCCCCCATCGGGTCGGTGCGGTGGCACGCCCCACATACTAATGAGGCCGCTCACCCTTTGGATCACGTTTTGTGGGGGTTGACGGCACGTTGCAGTAAAGGCAATCCCACTGGCGGGGCTAACGCGGGTCAGGACGGCGGGAGGCCGAGCGCGCGGGCGATCAACATGCGCTGGACCTCGGACGTCCCCTCGCCCACCTCCAGGATCTTGGCGTCCCGGTAGAAGCGGCCGACCGCGTACTCGTTCATGAAGCCGTAGCCGCCGAAGATCTGCGTGGCGTCGCGGGCATTGTCCATCGCGGCGTTCGAGGCGACCAGCTTGGCGATCGCGGCCTCCTTCTTGAACTCCTCGCCCGCCAGCATCTTCGCGGCGGCGGCGTAGTACGCCAGCCGGGAGGTATGGGCGCGCAGCTCCATGTCGGCGATCTTGAACTGGACGGCCTGGTAGCGGCCGATCTCCTTGCCGAACGCCTCGCGTTCCCGCACGTAGCGGAGGCATTCGTCCACGCAGCCCTGGGCGAGACCGACCGACAGCGCGGCGATCGCGATGCGGCCCTCGTCCAGGATGCGGAGGAACTGCGCGTAGCCGCGGCCGCGCTCCCCGACGAGGTTCCCGGCCGGGACGCGCACGTCGTCGAACCACAGCTCGCGGGTGTCGGACGCCGACCAGCCGACCTTCGAGTACTTGCGCCCGACCGTGAACCCGGGCGTCCCGTTCGGAACGATGATCGTGGAGATCTCCCGGTCGCCGGTGAACGCGGTGACGGTCACGAACGCGGTGATGTCGGTGCCGGAGTTGGTGATGAACGCCTTCGACCCGTTGATCACCCACGAGTCGCCGTCCAGCCGGGCGGTGGTGCGCATCCCGCCGGGCACGTCGGAGCCGCCGCCCGGCTCGGTGAGGCCGAACCCGGCCAGCCGCTCGCCGGAGGTGAGCCGCGGCAGCCAGTGCTCCTTCTGCTCCGCCGACCCGAACCGGTAGATCGGCATCGCGCCCAGCGACACCCCGGCCTCCAGCGTGATCGCGACGGACGAGTCGACGCGGGCCAGCTCCTCCAGGGCCAGGCAGAGGGCGAAGTAGTCGCCGCCCATCCCGCCGTGCTCCTCCGGGAACGGCAGCCCGAACAGGCCCATCTTCCCCATCGCGGCGACGATCTCGTACGGGAACTCGCCGCGCTCGTACAGGTCCCCGATCACCGGCGCGACCGTCTCGCGGGCGAACCGCTCGACCGTGCGCCGCAGCTCGTCCTGCTCCTCGGTGAGCGTGAAGTCGATCATCATGTCTCCGTTGCGGGTGAGAGGGCCTGGACGACGCGCGACGGGCTGGGACGGCCGAGATGGCTCGCCAGCCAGCGGCTGGTCGCGACGAGCTTGTCGAGGTCGACGCCCGTCTCGATGCCGAGCCCGTGCAGCATCCAGACGAGGTCCTCGGTGGGGAGGTTGCCGGTGGCGCTCCCCGCGAACGGGCAGCCGCCGAGACCGCCGGCGGACGCGTCCACGACCGTGACCCCGGCCTGGAGCGCGGCGAGCGTGTTGGCGAGGGCCTGCCCGTAGGTGTCGTGGAAGTGGACGGCGAGCCGGTCGGTGCCGATCCCCGCCGCGCCGAGCGCCTCGATCAGCGCGGTGACCTGGCCGGGCGTCCCGACGCCGATGGTGTCGCCGAGGCTGAGCTGCGAGCAGCCGAGGTCCATCATCCGGGACGCGACGGACACGACCTGCTCGATCGGCACGTCCCCCTCCCACGGGTCGCCGCACACCATCGACACGTAGGCCCGCACCCACAGCCCCTCCGCGCGGGCGCGCCCGACGACCGGGGCGAACATCGCGAGCGACTCGTCCACGCTCCGGTTCAGGTTGCGCTGGGAGAACGTCTCGGTGGCGCTGCCGAAGATCGCGACCTCGGTGACGCCGTTGGCGAGCGCCCGGTCGAGGCCCCGCTCGTTCGGGACCAGGACGGGATAGCGCAGCTCGGGGGAGCGGGGGAGGACGTCCAGCAGCTCCTCGGCGTCGGCGAGCTGCGGGACCCATTTCGGGTGGACGAAGCTGGTCGTCTCGATCGTGCGCAGGCCCGCGTCCGCCAGCCGGGTCACGAACTCGGACTTGACGTCCACGGGGACGACCGCCTTCTCGTTCTGCAGCCCGTCCCGCGGCCCGACCTCGTAGATCGTGACCTCGCCGGGAAGGCCGGAGAGAGGAACCCGCATCGTCATGCCCTTCCTTTCTGGGGGACGACCCCCAGATCCCCGGGTGGTCGGCCCGATGATCCTCGCTCCGCTCCGGTCATCCGGCCTCCTCGATCACGGCCAGGACCGCGTCGAGCGCGACCTGCGCGCCGACACGGACCGGCAGTTTCGCCACGACCCCGGCGAGCGGCGCGGTGACGGTGTGCTCCATCTTCATCGCCTCGACGACCACGAGCGGCTGCCCTGCGGCGACCCGGTCGCCCTCGGCCGCCTTGACGGCGAGGACCGTCCCCGGCATCGGGCTGCGCAGCACCCCGTCGCCCGCCGCCGCGGCGTCCACGCCGCCCTCGGCGCGGACGTGCTCGCTCAGCGCCCAGGCGTGCCCGCCGCGTCCGAGCCAGAGCGTGCGGCCGTCGCGGGCGGCCTCGAACGAGGTCGTCCTTCCAGCGTAGGTGAGGGTGAACGGCCTGGTCAGCGATGCCGCGACCGGTGGCTCATCGCAGATCGCGACGCGGGCGGACGCGGCCCGCCCCTGGACGCGGACCTCCACCGGCGCGCCGCCGGACGGGGTGATGATCCACGGCGTCCAGGCGTGCGCACCGGGACGCCAGCCGTCCGGGACGTCCCACGGGTCGTCCCCTGCGGACTCCAGGGCGAGCATCCGCTCCAGCGCGGCGGCGGCCAGCACGTCGGGCGGGACGGACGCGTCCGCGGTCAGCGTGTCGAGCGAACGCTCGACCAGGCCCGTGTCGAGAGCGCCCGACACGACGTCCGGATGCGCGAGGAGGCGCCGCAGGAACGCGACGTTCGTCGGGATGCCCAGCAGCGTGTAGCCGGCGAGAGCGCGGTCCAGGCGGTGCAGCGCCTCGCGCCGGTCGGAGCCGTGGACGATCACCTTGGCGAGCATGGGGTCGTACGCGCCGCCGACCTCCGTCCCGACGTCGAGTCCGGAGTCGACGCGGGCGTGCTCAGGCTCGGTCAGGGCGAGGACGCGCCCGCCGGTCGGGAGGAATCCGCGCGCGGGGTCTTCGGCGTAGACGCGGGCCTCGATCGCGTGGCCGTCGAGCGTGACGTCGTCCTGGGTGAACGGCAGCCTCTCCCCGGCGGCCACGCGGAGCTGGAGCTCGACCAGGTCGAGGCCGGTGACGAGTTCGGTCACGGGGTGCTCGACCTGAAGGCGGGTGTTCATCTCCATGAAGAAGAACTCGTCGGGGCGGTCGGCGGACACGATGTACTCGACCGTCCCGGCGCCCTCGTAGCCGACGGCCCGCGCGGCGGCCACGGCGGCGGCGCCCATCCGCTCGCGGGCGGCGCCGTCCAGCAGCGGCGACGGCGCCTCCTCAATGATCTTCTGGTGGCGTCGTTGCAGGCTGCATTCGCGCTCGCCCAGATGGACGGCGCTTCCGTGGGCGTCAGCGAAGATCTGGATCTCGATGTGCCGGGGGTTCTCGACGAACCGCTCGGCCAGCAGCGTGTCGTCGCCGAACGAGCCGCGCGCCTCGCGGCGGGCGGACGCGATGGCGTCCGGCAGGTCGGCGGCGTCCCGGACGAGCCGCATGCCCTTGCCGCCGCCCCCGGCGGACGGCTTGATCAGCACCGGCAGCCCGACCTCCAGGGCCGCCGCCTTCAGCTCGGCGTCGGAGAGGCCGGGCTCGTCCCGTCCAGGGACGACCGGCACGCCCGCCGCCGCGACGGTCCGCTTCGCGCGGATCTTGTCGCCCATCGCCTCGATCGCCTCGGCGGGCGGGCCGATGAACACCAGCCCCGCCTCGCCGCACGCCCGCGCGAACGCGGTGTTCTCGGCGAGGAACCCGTACCCGGGATGGACGGCCTCCGCCCCGGACGCCCGCGCCGCCGCGATCACGGCCTCGATGTCGAGGTAGGACGGGACGCGGAGCGCCTCGTCCGCCTCCCGCACATGCCGGGCCCGCGCGTCGGCGTCGGTGCAGACGGCCACCGAACGGATGCCCAGCCGCCGCAGCGTGCGGAACACGCGGACGGCGATCTCCCCCCGGTTGGCGACCAGGACGCTGTCGAACATCACACCCTCACATCCGGAAGACGCCGTAGCCGACCGGCTCCAGCGGTGCGTTCGCGGCGACCGACAGCCCGAGGCCCAGCACGCGCCGGGTGTCGGCCGGGTCGATCACCCCGTCGTCCCAGAGCCGCGCCGTCGAGTAGTACGGGTTGCCCTGTGCCTCATACTGCTCGCGGATCGGCGACTTGAACGCCTCCTCGTCCGCGGCGGGCCACTCCTCGCCGCGCGCCTCCAGCTGGTCGCGGCGGACGGTCGCGAGGACGCTCGCCGCCTGCTCGCCGCCCATGACGGAGATGCGGGCGTTCGGCCACATCCACAGGAAGCGCGGCGAGTACGCCCGGCCGCACATCGCGTAGTTGCCCGCCCCGAACGACCCGCCGATGACGACGGTGAACTTCGGGACGCGCGCGCACGCGACCGCGGTGACCATTTTCGCGCCGTGCTTGGCGATGCCGCCCGCCTCGTATTCGCGGCCGACCATGAATCCGGTGATGTTCTGCAGGAACACGAGCGGGACGCTGCGCCGGTCGCACAATTCGATGAAATGCGCGCCCTTCTGCGCCGATTCGCTGAACAGGATCCCGTTGTTGGCGACGATCCCGACCGGATGCCCGTGGATGCGGGCGAAGCCGGTGACGAGCGTGGCGCCGTACTCCTTCTTGAACTCCTGGAATCGGCTGCCGTCCACGACGCGGGCGATGACCTCCCGCACGTCGTAGGGGGTGCGCGGGTCGGGCGGGACGACCCCGTACAGCTCCGCCGGGTCGGCGGCGGGCTCCTCCGGCGCCGCGACGTCCCACGGGCGCGGCTCGCGCGGCCCCAGCGTGGACACGATGTCGCGGACGATCCGCAGCGCGTCCGCGTCGTCGTCGGCGAGGTGGTCGGTGACGCCGGACGTGCGGGAGTGCAGCTCGCCGCCGCCCAGCTCCTCCGCCGTCACGACCTCGCCGGTCGCGGCCTTCACCAGCGGCGGGCCGCCGAGGAAGATCGTCCCCTGGCCGCGGACGATGACGGCCTCGTCGCTCATCGCCGGGACGTACGCGCCGCCCGCCGTGCACGACCCCAGCACCGCCGCGATCTGCGGAATGCCGAGCCCGGACATGGTGGCCTGGTTGTAGAAGATGCGGCCGAAGTGCTCGCGGTCGGGGAACACGTCGTCCTGCCGGGGCAGGAACGCGCCGCCGGAGTCGACCAGGTAGACGCAGGGGAGGCGGTTGTGCAGCGCCACCTCCTGCGCCCGCAGGTGCTTCTTCACCGTGATCGGGTAGTAGGTGCCGCCCTTGACGGTGGCGTCGTTGGCGACGATCACGCATTCGCGGCCGGAGACGCGCCCGACCCCGGTGATGATCCCCGCGCCGGGGGCCTCGTCGTCGTACATGCCGGTCGCGGCCAGCGGGGACAGCTCCAGGAACGCCGAGCCCGGGTCGAGGAGCGTGTCGACCCGGTCGCGGGGGAGCAGCTTGCCGCGCGCCACATGCCGCTCGCGGGCCCGCTCGGGGCCGCCGCGCCCGGCCCGGTCGACGCGCTCGCGCAGCTCCGCGGACAGGGCCTCGTTGTGCGCGGCGTTCGCCTTGAACGCCTCGGCCGCCACGTCCGCGCGGGAGCCGATCCCGGGTCCGCTCATGATCGTCCCCTTCCGGTTAACGATCGTTAACAACGTCGATGTTAATGCGTGTTAACAACTCTAGACTAGACTGGGCCGCATGACGTCCCACCCGGCCGGGGAACCGGCCGCGGAACCGGCCGGGCCGCCGCCGAACCCGCGCCGGGCCGAGATCCTCGCCGCCGCGGCGGAGCTGTTCGCGCGCCGCGGCTACCACGGGGTGTCCATCGGCGACCTCGGACGTGCCGTCGGCCTCACCGGCCCCGCCCTCTACCGGCATTTCAGCGGCAAGGAGGCCGTGCTCGCGGAGATGCTCCTCGACATCAGCGAGCGGCTGCTCGCCGAGGGCGCCCGCCGCGCCGCCGACCCCGACCCGGGACACGCCCTGGACGCGCTGCTCCGCTGGCACATCGCGTTCGCCCTGGACAACCCGGCGCTGATCACCGTCCACGAGCGGGAGCTGGACACCGTGCCCGCGGCGCAGCGGCACCGCGTCCGCCGGCTCCAGCGCGCCTACGTGGAGGAATGGGTCGCCGTCCTGCGCCGCCTGAACCCGGGCCTGCCGGACGACCGGACGCGCGCCGCCGTCCACGCCGCCTTCGGCCTCCTCAACTCGACCCCGCGCAGCGCCGCCGGGCTCGACCGCGCCGCGATGTCGGCCCTCCTGCACACCATGGCCCGCGCCGCCCTCCAAAGCGCGACCTGACACCCGCGCTAGCAGGAGGCGGCCTCGCCGTCGAGGGAGCGGTTCACGGCGCGGGCGAAGGACTCGGGGTCCGTCCCGCCCCGGTCGAAGATCTTCTGGACGCAGCCGCGGAACGTGCCGCTGAACGTGCCGTAGTGCGGCGTCACCGGACGCGGCTCGGCCCGTTCCAGGGCGGTGACCACGGCGCGTCCGAGCTGGGTGAGCTGCGCCCGGTCGGGCAGCTCCGTCTCGCCGGGGCCGGGCCGTTCGCCGGTCAGCGACGAGCACGCCCGCACGTTCACGTCCGCGGGGGAGTGCCGCTCGGGAGTGAGGCCGAGCGCGGAGTACCGTCCGGGCGCGAACCCGCCGCACGAGAA
This sequence comes from Actinomadura soli, assembly GCF_005889715.1. Lineage (GTDB taxonomy): Bacteria > Actinomycetota > Actinomycetes > Streptosporangiales > Streptosporangiaceae > Spirillospora > Spirillospora soli. The sequence continues at coordinate 5,182 of NZ_VCKW01000226.1, read as the reverse complement.
CAGGAGCCGCTGGCTGCCGGTCCCGCTGAGGAACTCCACGAGATCGGCGGCGGCGTCCGGGTTGGGGGACTGCTCCGACACGGCGAGGTTCTGCCCGCCGAGGACGGTGCGGCCCGGCAGCGCGGTCACCCCGAACCGCAGGCGCCCGCCGTCCGGCGTCCGCATCCGCGGCTCGGTCGCGAGCGAGGAGAACGCGTACGGCCAGTTGCGCATCAGCCGGGTCCCCGACGCGAACGCCTCGATGCTCCCCAGCTCCTCGTACCGCCGCGACGGGCCCAGCGGCCCCCGCGCCCGCGAGGTGAGGCGGACGAGCGCCGGATACACCCTGGTGCGCAACTCCTCCACGCTCGGACGGTCGTCGCCGGTGAGCAGGCCCTGCCCGCCGTCGTTCCACACCGCCTCCAGCGCGTTCACGGTCAGGCCGTCGTAGTCGGCGAGCTGCAGCGCGATGTCGGAGTTCAGCAGCCCGGGCCACCCGGTGGGCGGGGTCTCGCCCTCGTGGACGTAGAGGAGCCCGACGTCCACGTTGAACGGGACGGCGTACTGCTTCCCGTCGCGTTCGCCCGTCCGCAGTGCGGCGGGGAAGAAGTCGCGGAGGTCGCCGATGCCGTCGAGCGGACGCAGGAAGCCGCCCTCGGCGAACTGGGCCGTCCACGTGTTGTCCATGATGAGGACGTCGTAGGCGCAGCTCCCCGACTCCTGCACCGCCTTGAGCTGGCTGCGCTGCAGGTCGGTGGAGTCGGACACCTCGACGAGCGTGGCGTGCGGGTGGGGGCGGCCGTCCGGGTAGCGGCCCCCGTTCCACTGCCGGATGAGGGCGCGGCGCTGGTTCTTCAGGCTGACGTCCGTGCCACCGGCGACGAAGAGCTCCTCACGGTGGCAGTCGGCCTTCATCGCGGGGTAGGAGTCGTCCGGCCACAAGAACACGGTGAGGCCCGCGGCCAGCACCAGCACGGCGCCGGACGCGGCGCTGATCCAGGCCGTCCGGTCGCCCGGCAGGAACCTCATCGTCGCTCCCCGCTCATTTCAGTCGGACAGGTCATCTCAGGCCGGACAGGAGTTCGGCGGCCTGCTCCACCTCGGACGCGCCGGTGAGCGCCACGCAGCCCGGCCCGTCCGCCGGGCGGAGCGCCGCCACGATCTGCTTCACGGGCGCGGACCGGCACGTCGCCGGGCCCGTCAGCACGACGGTCAGCCGCAGGTCGGGATGCCTGCCGCGGAACTCTCCCGCCAGCCACCGCACGCGTGAGGAGAGCTGCGGATTCGTCCGGGTGCTCTGCCCGTCGGTGACGAGGATGAGGTTCGGACGGCCCGTGCCGAGGTCGGCCGCCGCGATCGCGTCGCTGAGCGGCTGGTCGCCGCCGCCGGACGCGACCGCCTGCAGCCGGCTCGTGATCGCGTTCTTGTGGTCGGGGGACGCGGTGTCCTGGGGGACGTTCCCGAACGTCCCGGCGCCGTCCGATGGAGCCTTCTGCGACGACACCTGAAGGCCGACGCGGTCGTTGCTCTGCAACTGCGACACCAGGCTCCGCAGGAACGCCGTGCCGCGGGCGAGGCGGACGCCCTCGCGCGCCTGGGCCGCGCCGCCCATCGACGCCGACACGTCCAGCATCAGCGACACCGAGATCCTCGGACGCGCCGCGCCGATGCGGTCGAGCGTCTCCTGCACGCCCTTCGCGGACGTCAACGCGACGTTGGGCGAGATGACGCGGTCACCCACGGTCCTCTGGAGCCGCGACAGATAGAAATGCCGGGTGTCGCCCTCCGGCGCGGGCGGGACGGTGCCGCGCCCGTCCCGGAAGCCCTGCCGGATGAGCGGGTGGCGGTCCAGCCAGCGGCGGAACTCGGTGACCGCCGCGTCCCGCTCCTCGGTGTCCTGGCCGCGCCACCGCACCTGGACGAACGGGTAGTCGAGCGTCGGCAGGTCCGTCGCGTAGTACGGGTGCAGGCGCCATTTCGCGTACGGGGCCGCGCCGGGGTCGACGGCCCCGCACCGGTCGCCGAGCGGGCGTCCCATGTCGTAGTCGTGCAGCACCTGCTCGGGGACGGCGACCGCGATGTCGTCCGGGGGGTCGGAGTCTTGCGCGGCGGCGCGCTCGCGGAACTGGCACAGCAGCGACACCGCGTCCGGGGCGACGAGGCCGGCGGGGCCGGTGAAACGCTCGTCCTTCGAGTCGTCGCCCGGCAGCGCGTCGTACAGCGCGGGCGTCACGGCGAGCGCCGCCGACGACGTCTCGGGAACGGGACGGGCGATGGCGCGCAGCCGCACGTCCACGTCCTCGAAGCGGCTCAGCAGGTCGGACGTCTTCGTCGCGAGCGGCGCCGCGATCGGGTCGGCGACGGACTCGTGCGCCTTGGTGAACAGCGCCAGCACGAGCGGTGACGTCCCGAGCGAGCCGCGCGGCCGGAACTTCGGATCGCCCGCGCCGTTCGGGGCGGAGGCGCCGGCGGCGGAGCCGGTGCCGGAGGGCGCTGTCCGGCCGCCGGCCTGAATCGATGGGGCGACCTGGCCCGGCGCCTTGGGGATGAAGTCGTACTCCGCCGTCGACGACGGGATCCAGATGTCGGGCTGCGGCCCGAACAGTTGCTCGCCCTCGGCGTGCCGTTCGTCCGCGGGTGCGCTGCGCCGCCACAGCAGCCTGAACCCGTCGTACAGCGGGACCGGCCCCGCCTCCGGGACGACGGTGACGCCGTACTTCCGGCAGCCCCGGTCCTCGCTGTGGTCCGCGAACTCGGCCGCGGCGGCGCGCAGCGGGGTGAGCGCCTCGGGCGTCGTCAGCACCCGCAGGTCGAGCGGCTGCGCGCACGACCCGGCGCGCTCGCGCAGCCCGTGGACGCCGGCGGCGGCGAGCAGGACGAGCGCCATCACCGCTGCCCCGGCCGCGCCCCAGGCGACCGCCGTCACCACCCTCGCCGACACCTTGGTGACGACGGGTTTCAGGGCGTCCTTGACCTGCCGGCGGGGGACGAGCCAGAGGCCCAGGACGATGACGGCGACCGCGACGGCGGCGGTGACGAGCGTGCTGAGCCAGGCGACCGCGTAGACGTGCTTCATCACGACGGTGACGATGACGCCGGAGCAGATGCCGAGGATCACTGCGGGCGGCCGCGGATCGGCCCTGGTGCCGTCGCCGGTCGGCGGGCCGGTCGAAGCCTCGGTGGAAGGGCTGTTAACGGCACTGGAATTCTCGTCGTCGCCCAGGCGGCCCGGCGGCGTGCCGCCGCTGCCGGTTTCATTCATGCAGGCCCCATCGGCACGTCGGTCCGACTCGTCCGTTCCCCCCGAATCTGACTGCCATGGTATTTGCCGGGACGTGAACGGTCAGGAAAACCGCTGACCCGGACGGGCCGATTCACATGAGGAGGACTTTGTGGACTGTCCACAATCTTGACTTGATCGCCATGGCATAGGTCAGATGGACGTGAAGGTCACCCGCTCTGACCGAACCAAGGAGTGCCCCATGGACGTCGAGGCCGTCGGCTTCTACGAGATCGCTCAGAAAGACCCGGACCGTCCCGCCGTGCCGGCCCCCGGCGTGCCGGTTTCGTACGGCGGATTACACGCCGAAGTGAATCGCCTCTCGAACGCGCTGAACGGTATCGGGCTGCGTCCCGGGGACGTGCTGGCGACCGTGCTCGGCAACCGGCCCGAGTTCCTGACGGTCATGCTCGCCGCGCTGCAGTCGGGGCTCTATCTCGTCCCCGTGAGCAGCCACTTGACCAGGCCTGAAATCGGGCACATTCTCGCCGATTGCGGCGCCGTGGCCGTCGTGACGGAAAGCGCGTTCGCCGACGCGGTGTCGGGCGCCGCGGACGAGGCGGGCATCCCCGCCGGCGGGCGCGTGAGCGCGGGCCCCGCGGCCGGCTACCGCTCGATGGCCGCCCTGTGCGCGTCGGGCAGCGCCGAGCCGCCGGGCAAGCGGCGGACGGGCTCGATCATGCTGTACACGTCCGGGACGACGGGACGCCCGAAGGGAGTCCGGCGGCCGCTGCTGGACATCACGCCGGAGACGGCGGCCGGCGTCCTGCGGCGGACGATGGCGCGGCACCTGGGCCTGGAGCCCGGCGACAGGGTCCATCTCGCCGTCGGCCCGCTCTACCACGCGGCGCCCTGCGTCCACGCGCTGATGGCGCTGCACCTCGGGCACGCCGTCGTGGTCGCGTCGCGGTTCCGGCCCGAGCACACCCTGGAACTGATCCAGCGGCACGGCGTCACCGACGCGTTCATGGTGCCGACGATGCTCCACCGCATGCTCGCCCTGCCGGACGACGTCAAGGCCCGGTACGACGTGTCGTCGCTGCGTCGGGTGTACCACAGCGCCGCGCCCGTCCCCGTGGAGACCAAGCGCCGGATGCTGGACTGGTGGGGGCCCGTCCTCTACGAGTACTACGGGTCGACGGAGAGCGGCCCCGTCGTCCTCGCGGAACCGGACGAGTGGCTCGCCCGCCCCGGGACCGTCGGCCGCCCGGTCGACGGCGTCCAGATCAAGATCCTCGACGCGGGGGGCGGTGAGCTGCCCGCCGGGGAGACGGGCCTGATCTACGCGAGCGGGCATCCGGGGTTCGAGTACCACGGCGACCCCGCCGAGACCGCGGCCACGATGCACGACGGCTTCTACACGGCCGGCGACCTAGGCCACGTCGACGAGGACGGCTGGCTGTACGTGAGCGACCGCCGCACCGACGTCATCGTCTCCGGCGGCGTGAACATCTACCCGGCCGAGATCGAGGACGTCCTGCTCCAGCATCCGGCGGTCGCCGACGCGGCCGTCATCGGCGTCCCCGACGACGACTGGGGCCAGTTCGCCGTCGCGCTCGTCGAGCCCGCCGCGGACGCCCACCCCGGGGCCGGCCTCGCCGCCGTCCTCCTCGCGCACTGCGAGCCGCGGCTGGCGAGCCCGAAGCATCCGCGCCGGCTGGAGTTCCGCGCCTCGCTGCCGCGCACCCCGTCCGGCAAACTCAGCCGCGGCCGCCTGCGGGACGACTACCTGCAGGGATTCATCGACTGACCGCGCCTCACCTTCCCTGCGGAACGGTCCCGAAGTATTCACCGCGGACGTCGAACGCCTCCGGGCGCCGCTGCGTACAACGGCACATGAAGGACCTGAAGGTCGCCCCGTTCGACAACGTCGCCCCGACCCCAGCCGCTCCGACGAAGACCGACCTTCCCGTCATCCCCGAC
>NZ_VCKW01000225.1 GCF_005889715.1 Actinomadura soli | reverse complement strand
GTGGGCAAGACCCGGCTGGCGGCGGTGGTCGCGGCGGACGCGGGCGCGCTGTTCCCGTCCGGCGGCGCCTTCGTGGACCTGGTGCCCGTCCGCGACGGGTTTGTGGCGCGGGCGGTCGCGACCGCGCTCGGCGTGACCGAGGGGTCGCACCAGCCGCTGGCGGACGCCGTCGCGGCGCGGCTGGGCGCCGGTCGGTCCCTGCTCCTGCTGGACAACTGCGAGCACGTCATCGACGAGGCGGCGGCGTTCGCCGAGCGGATCCTGGCCGCCTGCCCCGGCACGCGCGTGCTCGTGACCAGCAGGGAGCGGCTGGGCATCCCCGGCGAGCGCAGCGTCCCGCTCTCCCCGCTGCCCGGCTCGGACGCCGAGGCGCTGTTCCACGACCGGGCGCTGGCCGCCGACCCGCGGTTCGTCGCCGACCCCGCGGTGATCGCGGACCTGTGCGCGCGGCTCGACGGCGTGCCGCTCGCGATCGAGCTGGCGGCGGCCCGGGGCGCGTCGCTGGGCGCCACGGGGCTGCTCGCCGCGCTGGAGGACGCCCTGCGCCTGCTGTCCGGCGGGCGCGGCGGCGACGAGCGGCACCGGTCGCTGCGCGCCGTGCTGTCCTGGAGCCATGATCTCCTCGACGAGGAGGAGAAGTCGCTGTTCCGCCGGCTCGGGGTGTTCGCCGGGGCGTTCGACATGGACGCGGCCGCCGCGGTCGGCGGGGACCGGGCGGGCGTCGCGGACCTGCTCGGACGGCTCGTGGACAAGAGCCTCGTGGTGCATCTGCGGGGACGGGTCAGCCGGTGGCGGCTCCTGGAGACGGTGCGGGCGTTCGCACGGGCCCAGCTTTCCGCCGCCGGTGAGGACGATGAGATCCGGGAGCGTCACCTGCGGTGGGCGGCGTCGGCGGCGTCCGGCCTGGAGTCGCGGCTCGGTGATCCGGTGTGGCGGGAGGACTTCGACGCCATGGCCGCGGATCTGCGGTCCGCGCTGCCGGCGTCCAGCCGCCCGTGCGAGGTGACGCATCGGCTGGCGAGCGCGCTGGCGCATCTGACCTTCGCCCGCCGCCATCTGCTGGAGTCGTTCGCGCACTACCGGACCGCCGCCTCGGTCGCGCCGGACGCCGCCTCCGCGGCGGTCGATCTGCGGGCGGGCGCCGGATGCGCGCACGTGAGCACCACGTCCAACCAGCACGTGTTCGAGCTGCTGCTGGAGGCCGCCGAGCAGGCCCGGCGGGCCGGGGACCGGCGCGGCCGGGCGATCGACCTGGCCCGCGCGGTGGAGACGGCGTGCCGGTTCCCGGAGGCGTTCGAGACCGACGTTTCGCCCGAGCGCCTGCGCGGGCTGCTCGCCGAGGCGGTCGAAGCCGGGGGCGGGGACGGTCAGGGCGATCCGGAGGTGGCGGCGTGCCTGGCCGTGGCACGGGCCTGGCTGGACGGCCCGGACCGGGGCGCGCCGGACGCGGAGTCGGCGCGGCAGGCCCTCGCCGCCGTCCGGGCGACCGGCGATCCGGTGCTGATCAGCTCCGGGCTTTGCGCGGCGGCGACGGCGGCGCTGCGGGCCGGACGGCTGCGGGAGGCGAACCGGATCACCCGGGAACGCCTGGAACTGCTGCCGTCCATGGACCGCGACGACCCGTACTGCGCGCCGGAGGTCTGCAACACCTACGGCCGCGCCTGCATCTACGCGATCATGGCCGGCGAGCTGCCCGGCGGGATGGCCGCGGCGCGAGCGGGCATGGACGACGACCTGCTGAGCGACACCCACATCACGGCGAGCCGACTCGTCCAGCCGCTCGCGCTGACCGGAGGGTTCCGCGACGCGATCGGGCACGCCGAGCGGATGTGGGACCAGTGGGAGAGGGCCGGACGGCCCGCGCCGCGCTGGATGCTGCCCGCGGTGTGCACCACGGTGCTCGCGGGCGGGATGCTCGGAGAGCCGGATTCCGTCGCGCTGTGGCGGTCCAGGGCCGGGGAGGTGGCGGGCGGCGCGCTCGCGACGGACGCGGTCGCGGTGTTCGTGGACGCCCGGCTGGCCGTCCACGATGGGCGGTTCGGTGATGCCGAAGCCATTGTGAGCCGGGCCTTCGAGGTCGGCACGCCCCTTGATCCCTACCTGGCCTACGCGCGGGCGGCGGGCGCGGAACTGGCCGTGGCGGCGGGGCTTTCCGAGGCGTCGGAGCTGCTGGCGTCCGCCTCCGCGTCCGCCGAGGAGAACGGGTGGGCGGCGGCCTGCCTCGCCCGCGCCCGCTGGCGCCTGCACGGTGACCGTGGCGAGCTCGATCGGGCGCTTGAGGGCTGGGAGCGTCTCGACGCGCAGGCGGAAAAAGATTGCACCCGAGCGCTGCAGACGGAGGGGACGCGGCCCGGCCGCTAGGCGCGAGTCGGGTGGACGGTGCCGGTCACCTCGCCGAACGTGACGCGGGAGCCGGACGCTCCCGGGGCCTGGGCTCGGATCGTGACCGTGTCGCCGTCCTCCAGGAACGAGCGGGTGGTGCCGTCGCCCAGTTCGAGGGGTTCCTGGCCGTTCCAGCTCAGTTCCAGCATGCAGCCGCGCTGGTCGCGCTCGGGGCCGGAGACCGTCCCGGAGGCGAACAGGTCCCCGGTGCGCAGCGGGGCGCCGTTGACCGTCGCGTGGGCGAGCTGCTGCGGCGGCGTCCAGTACATCGAGGCGAAGCGGGGGCGGCTGACCACCTGGCCGTTGATCAGAACCTCCAGGTGCAGGTCGAGCCCCCACGGCTCCTCGCAGTGCAGGTAGGGGAGCGGAGCCGGGTCCTGGACGGGCGGCGGCACACGCGCGGGCTCCAGCGCGGCGACCGGCACGACCCAGGAGGAGATCGACGTCGCGAACGACTTGCCGAGGAACGGGCCGAGGGGCCGCGACTCCCACGCCTGAAGGTCGCGGGCGCTCCAGTCGTTCAGCAGGACGAACCCGAACACATGCTCGCGGAACGCGCCCGTCGGGACGCCGCGTCCCGCGGCGGACGGGACGCCCGCGACGAACGCGACCTCCGCCTCGAAGTCCAGCCGTTGCGACGGGCCGAACGACGGCTCGGGCTCGCCCGGCGTCCTGCGTTGCCCGGACGGCCGGATGACCGGCGTCCCGGACGGGTACACGGTGCCGGCGCGCCCGTGGTAGCCGATCGGCAGCCGCTTCCAGTTGGACGGCAGCGGTTCGTCGCGCGGGCGGAAGATCCGTCCGGTGTTCCTGGCGTGATGCTCGGAGGAGTAGAAGTCGACGTAGTCCGCGACCTCGAAGGGGCGCAGCAGCTCCACGTCCGCGACGGGGATCAGGTGGGGTTCGACCTGGTCGCGGTACGACTCGTCGGTGAGCACCTCGACGAGCCGCGCGCGGTTCGCCGCCCAGGCGGCGCGTCCGGCCACCATGAAGGCGTTCAGCGAGCCCGAGGCGAAGTAGCGGCGGTCCTCGACCATGCCCGCCGCGGACATCGCCGCGAGGTCGAGCACCTGATCGCCGATGGCCGCGCCGACGCGGGGCAGCTCGCCCGGACGCGAGAAGATCCCGTACGGCAGGTTCTCGACGCCGTAGCCGCCGTCCGCGCTGACCTCAACCCACGAATCGGTCGTCATGCAGCCATATCTTCCCCAGGGCGTCCCTTTCACCCGGTGGCGGAGGCGGAGTCCGGCGGCGAGCGCTTGATCAGGGACAACGCGGACAGGGCGGCGGCGGCGCCCGGTACGCTGACCGAGAGCAGCAGGCGGCGCGTCGCCCGCGCCTCGTCGCCGGTCAGCGCCAGCAGGTCGGCGGCGAGGCCGGAGGGGTCGGCGCGTTCGAGCGCCCGCCGGACGTCCTGCCCGCGTCTCGCGCAGGCCGCGGCGAGCAGGACGTTCAGGAACCCGTGGCGGTCTTGGTGCCGTACGGGCCGATCCGCCCCGGCCGTGCACGTGAAGGGGAGGCCGCGCTCGGCGCAGGCCGAGACGAACGCCGCCACCTCGGACGCCGGGCCGCCCACGCGGTAGGCGGCGCCCAGCGGGACGCCGTGCTCCCTGGCCGCGGACAGGCGGTCGAGCGCGTCCCGCCATCCGGGTGAGCGCCGCAATTCGATGTGGGCGGGCACGTCGGCGGGGAGCTGCGCGATCGTGACGGCGGCGGCGCGGGCCTGGTCGGCGTCCTCGGGCAGCGCGATCCGCACCGCCGACGGGCGGACGCGCGGCTCCGCCCGTACGGTCTCCAGGGTCTCCGGCAGCTCTTCGATCCCCGTGTCCGCGATCAGGCCGAGATCGAGAAGGTCCTCCGGGACGAGACGCGCCCGCAGCTCGGCGAACCGTGACGCCGGGCACAGGAACCGTCCGGCGGCCGGATCCCGGGCGGCGGCGCGGTGTGCCGCCAGCGCCTCGCCCATCGGGACGCGCCCCGGCGGGCCGAGAGCGGCGTCGTCGATCAGCCGAGCGAGTAGGGCGCTCATGGCGCCTAGGTACCCTCCCACCGCACCGCGTCACGCCCGTTCGGTGCAGGGGTTCAGGCCCGCGTTCAGTCGACGGGCGGGGTGGGGCCGCTGCGGAAGTTGCTCGACGGCGGCGGATTCACGTCCTTGGCGGCGGGGCCGTCATCGGCGTCGGGGTCTTCGGCGCGGTCGGCGGGCTGGGCGTCGTCTTCGTCGGCGTCCGGCGCGTGGGCGGCGGGCATCACGATGTCGGGACGGGTCGTCGACGCGACCGGACGGTCCTGCGCGTCCGGACGATCGCGCGTCCTGACCAGCTCGACATCGGTGGGCAGCAGCGCGGGCGCGGAGACCACGGGGTCGGCGGGCGGGCGCGCCTCCGGGAGGGTGTCCAGCGGCGGCGGCTCGGACGGCAGGCCCGGCTCGGAGGACAGGCTCAGCCCGGGCGACAGGCTCGGCGCGGGCCGTCCGGCGTCGTCGTCCTCGACGTCCTGGTCGGCGGCGGGCTCTTCGGGGGCGAAGGGGATGAGCGGCTCGGTGTCGTCCAGGAAGTCGAAGGGCGACTCCGGCTGGGGCCGGGCGGGTTCCGCCGGGGCCTCCAGGGCCAGCGGTTCGGGCGCGGCGGGTTCGAGGACCTTCACGTGGCCGCGCTGGTCGACCGGCGCGGCCTCCTCGGCGACGGGACGCGACACGCGGATCTGCTTGAACATCGTCAGCCACAGCCACACGGCGAGCACCAGCATGATGTGCGGCGCCACGGCCACGCCCGCGCGGACGGAGTCGCGGGGCAGCTCCGACATGCCCCAGACCGAGTCCTGGACGGAGACGGCCGCGCCGCCGGCGAGCAGGAGCAGCAGGAGCGTCCAGCGCAGCAGGCGCGTCCACCAGCGGGCGTTCCGGGTGATCACGAGGGACAGGATCGTCATCGCGGTGAGGGTGTCCGCGATGGCGGGGTAGAGCGGCGCCCAGCGTTCGCTGACGCCGCCGTAGCGGGCGAGGTCGCGGAGCACGTCGTAGCTGAGCGCGTACGCGGCGCCCGCCAGCGCTGCGACGATGAGGCCGGCGAGGGCGGTGAGCAGCCGCCGCTGCGCCGCGGTGAAGGAGGGCCGGGTCGGATCAGATGGCATGTCGCTCGTTCCGGGGGGAGTGGTGCCAGAGGGGGTCCACAGGCGAGATTAGCCAGCGCGGACGGCGGCGGCTCGTCCATTCCGGATGATCACATCGCGCTGCGAGCGATATGGGCGGAGACGTACGGTATGGACGACGACATACCGAGAGGAGGCTCGATGACCGCAGCGAGGCGAGGATCATCGAGCCGACCTTCTCGGGAGTCTGGGGCCTGCCCCCAGAAGGGCCGACCCTCCGGGGGCCTGGGGCTCGCCCTCAGAAAGGCAGGGCCGTGATTTCGGGGGATCGCCTCGGCGAGCCGGTCCGGGTGTTCGACGGACGGCCCGCCGCCTTCCGCATGTGGGCCTTGCTCGCGCTGATGAGCCTGGCGGTGCTGTCGCTCGTGCCGGTGGCCATCCTCTACATGCGCGGCCACGTGTGGTGGGTGGGCGTCCCGGCGCTCCTGATCGCGATGGGATACGCGAGCGCGGTCGGCTGGATCGTGGGGCGGAACCGTCCGCGCGTCCGCGGCCGGGTCGTGGTCCTGCACACCGGCGGCCTGTCGGTCACCGGGCGCGGCGGAGAGACCGGCTACGTGTGGGACGAGCTGACGTCGGTCACCGTCTCCGGCGTCCAGAACGAGCCGGACGACCGCACCCGCTGGACGATCACGATCGTCGCGGAGGACGGCGGCGTCCTGCGGCTCGGCGACGACATCCCGGACGTGCGGGCCCTCGGGATCGCCGTCGCCGAGGAGGTCACGGCCCGGATCGTCCCGCGCCACCTGGCGGCGGTGAAGGCGGGGGAGACCGTCCGGATGGGGCCGTTCTCCGTCGACCTGAGCGGCGTCGAGAAGGACGGCGAGCGGCTGCCCTGGCCGGTGATCCGCGAGGTCGAGATCGACAACGGCCTGGTGACGGTGCGCGCCGCCGCCGGCTGGGCGGATCTGCTGACCGTGGCCGCCCAGATGCCGGACGCGCCGGCGTTCACGGCACTATGTCACCAGGTCAGAGACCTGACCGAACTTCTCTGAAGAAATTCTCGCGGGGGATGTCGAGAACGTGTCCGCCGTTCCGATCCATGGGTGACGGGCCCGCCCAGGGCACGCCGCTCATCGACGACACGAGTCATAGACGACATGAGGAGACACGACGTGAAATACATGCTGCTGATCTTCAACCGGCCCGGTTTCGTGGAGGAGCTGACGGAGCAGGAGCGCGACGCGCTGTTCGCCGAGGTCGGCACGATCATGCAGGAGCTGTCGGAGTCCGGCGAGTGGGTCGGGGGGGAGGCGCTGGCCGACCCGTCCACGACCAAGACCGTCGTGGCGAAGGGCGGGCAGCCCGCCGTGACGGACGGGCCGTTCCTGGAGGCCAAGGAGCATTTCGCCGGCTACCTCACCGTCGACTGCGAGACGGAGGAGCGGGCCGTGGAGATCGCCAAGCGCTGGCCGGACGTCCGGTACGGCGGGCGCATGGAGGTCCGGGCGATCATGAATGACGCCGGGACGGAGATGTGACCGTCCCGGCCGCCGTCGAGGACCTGCTGCGCACGCTCGCGCCGCAGGTCCTCGGCACGCTCGTCCGGCGGCACGGGGCGTTCGACGCCTGCGAGGACGCCGTCCAGGAGGCGCTGCTCGCCGCCGCCGTCCAGTGGCCGGAGGACGGCGTCCCGGAGAACCCGCGCGGCTGGCTGCTGACCGTCGCGACGCGGCGGCTCACCGACCAGTGGCGCAGCGAGCGCGCCCGCCGCGACCGCGAGGCCGCCGTGTTCACCAGGGAGCGGGGCGACGAGGCGGGCCCCGCCCTGGACGAGGACGCCCGCCCCGGCGACCGCGACGACACGCTGACGCTGCTGTTCCTGTGCTGCCATCCGGCCCTGTCGCCGTCGTCGCAGGTCGCCCTGACGCTGCGCGCCGTCGGCGGCCTCACCACGGTGCAGATCGCCCGCGCGTTCCTCGTGCCGGAGGCCACGATGGCGCAGCGGGTCAGCCGGGCCAAGCAGAAGATCAGGGCGAGCGGTGCGCGGTTCGCGCCGCCTCCGCCGCAGGAGCGGGACGAGCGGCTGCGGGCCGTCCTGCACGTCCTGTACCTGATCTTCAACGAGGGCTACACCGCGTCCAACGGGCCCGACCTGCAGCGCGCCGACCTGACCGCGGAGGCGATCAGGCTGGCCCGCGCGCTGCACCGGCTGCTGCCGGACGACGGCGAGGTCACCGGCCTGCTCGCCCTCATGCTGCTGACCGACGCGCGCCGCGCGGCACGCACCGGCGACGACGGCCTGCTGATCCCGCTCACCGAACAGGACCGGACGCTCTGGAACCAGGACGCCATCGGCGAGGGCACGGCGCTGGTCACCGACGCGCTGACGTGGTCGCCGCCCGGCCCGTACCAGTTGCAGGCGGCGATCGCCGCCGTCCACGCGGAGGCGGCGCGGCCGGAGGACACCGACTGGCCGCAGATCCTCGCCCTCTACCGGCTGCTGTCGCATCTGTCGCCGAACCCGATGGTCACCCTGAACGAGGCGGTCGCGGTCGCGATGGTGGACGGCCCGTCCGCCGGGCTCGACTTGCTGCGGCCCCTCGACGGCGACGACCGCGTGTCCGGGCACCACCGGCTCGCCGCCGTCCGGGCCCACCTGCTGGAGATGGCGGGCGACCCGGACGCGGCGCGGGAGGCGTACCGGCAGGCCGCCCGCACCACGACCAGCCTCCCGGAACGGCGCTATCTCGAAGCCCGCGCCGCACGGCTCACCCGATAAGGACATCTCCGGTGCCGCCGGACGCGCCCGCGTTCGTGTCCGGCAACAGCCCGTGCGCGGAGATCGGGCCGGCGCAGGCGCCTGACCGAATGGCATGGGGGCCTATTACCAACTGGCATAGCGGCCTTGTGGCGCTAGGCGCTCCGCCGTACACGCGATTCCAATAACCTGTTCTTGTGAGTCTGCGCTTCTACGACACCGGCACCCGTAGCGTCCGCACGTTCGAGCCTCTCGAAGAGGGCCGCGTGGGGATGTACGTGTGCGGTGCCACCCCGCAGGCGTCCCCCCATATCGGCCATCTGCGGTCGGGTGTGATCTACGACGTCCTGCTGCGCTGGCTGCGCGCGTCCGGCTACGAGGTGACGTTCGCCCGCAACGTCACCGACATCGACGACAAGATCATCGCGGTGGCGGCGGACCAGGGCGTGCCGTGGTTCGCGGTCGCCGAGGGCAACCAGCGGGTCTTCACGCAGGGCTACGACCTGCTCGGCTGCCTGCCCCCGACGATCGAGCCGCGCGCCACCGGGCACGTCCCGGAGATGATCACGCTGATGCGCCGGCTGATCGACAAGGGCCACGCGTACGCGGTCGGCGGCGACGTGTACTTCGACGTCAAGTCGTGGGCCGACCAGTACGGCAGCCTGTCGAACCAGCTGCTGGAGAACATGCGGTCCGCCGGCGACACCCCCAACGAGCGGCTCAAGCGCGACCCGCGCGACTTCGCGCTCTGGAAGGGCGCCAAGCCCGGCGAGCCGTCCTGGGAGACGCCGTGGGGCGACGGGCGTCCCGGCTGGCACCTGGAGTGCTCGGCGATGGCGACCAAGTACCTCGGGCACGCGTTCGACATCCACGGCGGCGGCGTCGACCTGATCTTCCCGCACCACGAGAACGAGATCGCCCAGTCCCGGGCGGCCGGGGACGGCTTCGCCCGCTACTGGCTGCACAACGGGCTGCTCACCGTGGACGGCGAGAAGATGAGCAAGTCCGTCGGCAACGTGGTGCTGCTGCCCGATCTGCTCGGCAAGGCCCGTCCCGCCGAGGTGCGCTACTACCTGGTCTCGGCGCACTACCGGTCGCTGATGGACTACACCGACGCGTCCCTGGCCGAGGCCGTCTCCGCCTACCAGCGCATCGAGGGCTTCGCCACGCGCGCGTCGGAGATCGTCGGCGTGGTCGCGCCCGCGCCCGCCGTCCCGGCCGCGTTCGCCGCCGCGCTGGACGACGACCTGGGCGTCCCGCACGGCCTGGCGGTGCTGCACGAGGCCGTCCGGGAGGGGAACAACGCGCTCGCGTCCGGTGACCGCGACGCGGTGCGCCGCCACCTCGCGGACGTCCGGGCGATGGGGGACGTCCTCGGCGTCGACCCGCTGGCCCCGCAGTGGAGCCGGGCCGGTGAGGACGACCTCCGTCCCGTCGTGGACGCGCTCGTCGCGGTGGCGCTGGAGCAGCGGCAGGCGGCGCGCGCGCGCAAGGACTACGCGTCCGCCGACGCGATCCGCGACAGCCTCTCGGAGGCCGGGATCCTCGTCGAGGACACCCCGCAGGGCGCCCGCTGGGAACTCAAGCGCGGCTGACGCGGCCCTGCACGGACGGCGCCGTGCGGCAGATAAAATTGGACGTTCGCGGGGGTTCGCCACCGTCCCGCCGAGAACCGAGCCGCCCGGCAGTCGCGAGGGCGGGCGGACCGCAACCGTCGCGAGGGGCGTAACGATCATGGCCAAGCGCAAGGGCAAGGGACCGACTCCCAAGGCCGAGGACCGGCACTGGCACGGCAAGCGCCAGAAGGCCCGCGCCGTCAAGAGCGCCAAGCGGACCGGCACGCCGACGCTCGGCCCGGGCGGCCGCGCGCAGGCCGCCGCCGAGACCGGTGACCGCGCCGCCGGGCGGTCAGGCCGCCCGGCGGGGGCGCGCCGCGCGAACGGCGAGGTCCCGGAGCTGGTCACGGGACGCAACCCGGTCCTCGAGGCGCTCCGCGCCGGGGTCCCGGGGACGACGCTCTACGTGATGACCAGCAGCGACGACCGCGTCCGCGAGTCGATCCAGATCGCCGCCGACCGGCGGATCCCGCTCCTGGAGACCGGGAAGAACGAGCTCGACCGGATGACCGACGGCGCCGTCCACCAGGGCATCGCGCTGCAGGTCAAGCCGTACCGGTACGCGCACCCCGACGACCTGCTCGCCGGGGCGGCGCCGCTGGTCGTCGCGGTGGACGGGATCACCGACCCGCGCAACCTCGGCGCGATCGTCCGGTCCGCCGCCGCGTTCGGCGCCACCGGGGTCGTCGTGCCCGAGCGCCGCGCCGCGGGGGTCACCGCCGGGGCCTGGAAGTCGTCCGCGGGCACGCTCGCCACCGTGCCCGTCGCGCAGGCCACGAACCTCACCCGGCAGCTCAAGGCGTACCAGAAGGCGGGCTGCTTCGTCGCCGGGCTGGACGCGGACGGCGGCGTCGCCGTCGCCGACCTGGAGGTCGCGTCCGGGCCGTTCGTGCTGGTCGTGGGCTCGGAGGGCAAGGGCCTCGGACGCCTGGTCGCCGACACCTGCGACCTGCTGGTCACGATCCCGATGCCGGGCGCGGCCGAGTCGCTCAACGCGGGCGTCGCCGCCGGGATCGCCCTGTACGAGATCAGCCGGCTGCGCTCCCGCTGATTTTCTTCAGCGGGAATACTCTCAACGTTCACAGACTTGACGTTCGGGTAACCGCCCTCCGGTCCCGAACGTCGAGGTGATCACGTTGACCGCCGCCGTCGCCCTGCCGCAGGCCAAGCGGACCCGCTACACGACCGACCTGGCCCTCGCGGCGTTCGCGCCCGCGAGCTGGGGCACCACCTACGTCGTCACCACCACGCTGCTTCCCCCGGACCGCCCCCTGCTGGCCGCCACGCTCCGCGCGCTGCCCGCCGGACTGATCCTGCTCGCCGTCACCCGGCGCCTCCCGCGCGGCGAATGGTGGTGGAAGTCGATCGTCCTCGGCATGCTGAACTTCGGGGCCTTCTTCCCGCTGATCTTCTTCGCCGCCTACCGGCTGCCCGGCGGGGTCGCCGCCACCATCGGCTCCGTCCAGCCGCTGGTCGTGGCGCTGCTGTCCCTCGGCGTCCTGCGCGTCCGCCCCGCCCGCGCCGTGCTGTACGCCGCGCTCGCCGGCACCGGCGGCGTCGCGCTGCTGACCCTGAGCTCCGAGGCCCGCCTCGACCCGCTCGGCATCGGCGCCATGCTCGTCGCGACGTCCCTGATGGCGACCGCGATCGTGCTGGCCAAGAAGTGGGGACGCCCCGAGTCGCCGCTCGTGATGACCGGCTGGCAGCTCACCGTCGGCGGCCTCGCGCTCGCCCCGCTCACCCTCGCCGCCGAGGGCGTCCCGTCCACCGTCACCGGCGACAACGTCCTCGGCTTCGCCTACCTCGGGCTCGTCGGCACCGCGATCGCCTACGCGCTGTGGTTCCGCGGCATCGACCGGCTGCCCGCCACCTCCGTGTCCCTGCTCGGCCTCACCAACCCGATGGTCGCCACCATGGCCGGGCTGCTCATCCTCGGCCAGACGCTCACGCCCTGGCAGATCGTCGGATTCACCATCGCCCTCGGCGCGCTCGTCGCCGGCCAGACCTTCAACCGCACACGCTGACCCGCCGACGCCTGAGGAAGGCCAGCTCGGCTTCGTTCTCCGTCCGTCCGATGGCCTCGTCATAAGCCGCCGCAGCCGCTTCGCGCCGCCCGAGCCTCCGCAGCAGATCCGCGCGGATCGCGTGGAACAGGTAGTAGTGGCCGAGATCGAGCCCGTCCACCACGGCCAGCGCCTCCTCGACGCCCTCCACCTCGGCCACCGCCACGGCCCGGTTGAGCGCCGCCACAGGACTCGGCGCGACCCCCATCAGCTGGTCGTACAACTGCAGAATCTGGCGCCAATCGGTCTCCTCCGCCCGCGCCGCGTCACCGTGCACCGCGTTGATCGCCGCCTGGATCTGGTACGGCCCGGGCCGGTTCCGCCGCAGACACCGCCGGACGAGCGCCTGCCCCTCGTCCACCAGCCCCCGATCCCACAACGCGCGGTCCTGATCGGCCAGCAGAATGAGCTCGCCGTCCCGCATCCGGGCGCCCTTACGCGACTCGATCAGAAGCATCAACGCGAGCAGCCCGAGGACCTCGGGCTCGTCCGCCATCAGCTCCGCCAGCACCCGCCCCAGCCTGATCGCCTCCGCCGCCAGCTCGTCCCGACCGCCATACCCCTGGTTGAACACCAGATAGATGACGGCGAGCACCCCCGTCAGGCGTCCCGGAAGATCCGCCTCCTCCGGCACCCGGTACGGGATTCCCGCGTCCCGGATCTTCCCCTTGGCCCGCACCAGCCGCTGCGCCATCGTCGCCTCCGGCACCAGGAACGCCCGCGCGATCTCCGCCGTCGTCAGCCCGCCCAGCAACCGCAGCGTCAGGGCCACCCGCGCCTGCAGCGCCAGCGCCGGATGGCAGCACGTGAACATGAGCCGCAGCCGCTCGTCCCGCACAACGCCCTCCTCGACCGGCTCCGCCACGTTCACCAGGACGGCCTGCGCCTGCTTGCCCTCCCGCGCCGCCTCCCGCCGCAGCCGGTCGATCGCCTTGTTCCGCGCCGTCGTGATGATCCACCCGGCCGGGCTCGGCGGCGCCCCGTCCGCCGGCCACCTCCTCACCGCCTCGGCGAACGCGTCCTGCACCGCCTCCTCGGCCACGTCGACATCGCCGAAGACCCGGACCAGGACGGACACCGCCCGCCCATGCTCCGCCCGGAAGATCCGCTCGATCAGATCAGGCCCTGGAACGGCCGCACCTCCATCGGCAGCCCCGTCACCCGCGTGTACCGCGCCGCCACCTGCAGCGCCGCGTCCAGGTCCTCCACCTCGATGATGATGATCCCGCCAATGAACTCCTTGCCCTCCGTCCACGGCCCGTCCGTCGCGATCACCTCGTCGTCCCTGAGCCGCACCACGGTGCTCGCCTCGGGGCCGTGCAGCGGCCTCCCGAACACCCACGCCTCCTGCGACTCCAGGTCCCGCCGGACCTCCGCGAGCTCCGCCATCACCTTGTCCAGGGCCTCCGGCGGCGGCTTCTCGCCCACGGGCTGGATCATGTTGAGCGCGTACAGCTTCATGCTTCCTCCCTGCCCCGATACGTCGCGATCACGACCCCGGTCGTCGTCACCACCGAATCCACGAGCCGCAACTCCACCTCGACCCCGTCGAACAAGCGCCGGCCCGTCCCCAGCACCAGGGGATGGACCATCAGCAGCCACTCATCGACGAGCCCCCGCCGCATCAGCTCCCGCGCGAGCTCCCCGCTCCCGAGCACCGTGAGCCCCTCGTCCTCCTTGATCCGGGCGACGTCCCCCACGTCCGTCACCAGCACCGAGTTCTCCCAGGGAAGTTCCCGCCGCGTCCTGGACACCACGTACTTCCGCGCCCGATTCAGCGCGCCCGTGTACGGATTGTCGGTCTGACCGGGCCAGAACCCATAGAACTGCTCGTACGTCCACCTGCCGAACAGCATCGCCCCGTCCCGCCCCATGCCCTTCCCCAACACAGAGCC
>NZ_VCKW01000224.1 GCF_005889715.1 Actinomadura soli | reverse complement strand
GTGGTGCACACCACCGGGGTGGTGGGGGACAAGATCGTGGTGGTGCTGACGTTGCACCCGGCGGGCACGTCGTTCCGGGCGGCGGCGGCGCGGGTCACGGCGCTCACGGAGCAACTTGTGACCTGAGTCACAGGGTGGGGAACGGTTGTCTCCGGTGACGGTCACCCGTACTGGTCAAGTTCGGGCGTGAAGGGAAAAGTCGGGCAAAGAACTGGGCGGTTTGTACGGTTCTAGGCGGATTGTTGGTCACTGACGTATGTAGCTTTTTTCTCCCAGGCACCAGCCGAACGGGGGACAGGTTGGCGGATGCGGAGGGCACCTGGGCGCAGCCCGGGGTGCACGTTGCGGATCTTGACGACCTGCGGGACGCCGCGCACGACCGGGCGGTGCTCTCCGAGGCGCGGGTCGTGCTGGCGCGGCGGCTCGGGGTGCCGCCGGGCGAGGCTCTGCAGCATCTGATCTGGCTCGCGCGCGATCTGGACATGGAGCTCAGCGAGGCGGCGTCGCTGCTGGTCAAGGATGGCGGCGGCGGGCCGGTGGGGGCCGTCGCGGCGGGCCGCAGGGCGCCCCGCACGCAGGCCGGCACGGCGGAGCGCCAGGCCGTGCTGTCGGAGGCGGAGGACGTCCTGCGCCGGGTGACGGCCGAGGACACCGCGGGGGACGCGGAGATCCTGGCCCGGGTGCCGGACGATCCGGCGGCGAGGGCCGTGCTCGACGGGGCGCTCGACGCGTCCGCCCACCTGGTGCCGGTCAGGGGGCCGGACGGCGACGTGGCCGACTTCCTGTTCGTCGATCTCAACGACCTCGTGCTGGACATGTTCGGGCGGGGCCGGGAGGAGCTCGCCGGGCGCCGGCTGCTGCAGACGGACCCCGGTGCGGTGCTGAGCGGGCTCTTCGACGAGTACGTGGACGTGCTGGAGAGCGGGACGCCTTTGGAACGTTCCTCAATCCAGTACACGACCGCGCAGCGGGGGCTTTCCCGGTCGTCCCGGATGAGCGTGCGGTGCGTCGCCGTGCCGACCGGGGTGTGCGTGACCTGGCGTTACCACGAGCGCGAGGACCGGATCGCGCGGCGGCTCGAACGGGTCGAGCGGCTGGCCCTGATCGGGTTCGGCGAGTGGGACCTCGCTACGGGCGAGGCGGCCTGGACGCCGCAGATGCTGGCCAACTACGGGCTCGACCCCGACCAGGTGCCGCCGATGCCGCACGACCTGCCGAAGGTGGTGGCGGACGACGACCTGCCGCTGGTCGAGGAGGCCGTCCAGACGATGTTCTCGCGCCGGGAGCCGGTGGAGGCGGAGCATCGGGTGACCGGCCGGGACGGGGCGCCGCGGCACCTGTGGGTGTTCGCCGAGCCGGTGCTGGCCGAGTCCGGGCTGCCGGTGTCGATCAACATCGTCTCGCAGGACATCACCCGGCGGCGCGGCGTGGAGCGGGCGCTGGCGGAGACCCGGCGGCAGATGCTGAAGCAGCAGGAGCGGATGGCGCAGGAGCGGCGGGTGGCGGTGACGCTGCGCCGCGCGATCCTGCCGGACGAGGACGAGGTGGAGCCTCTGCCGGGCCTGCGCATCGCGCTCCGTGCCCTGGCGGCGGAGAGCACCGCCCGCATCGGCGGCGACTGGTTCGCGACCCGAGCGTTCCCGGACGGCCGGTCGCTGTTCGCGATCGGCGACGCGGCCGGGCACGGCCTGCCCGCGGCGGCGGCGATGGCGCGCACCCGGAACGGGCTGCTGGGCCTGACCTGCACCAGGGAGCCCGCGGGACGGCTGGTGGGCTGGCTGAACGAGCTGGTGAGCAGCATGGACCCGCCGGCGACGGGCACCGCCGTCGTCGCCCAGTTCGATCCGCGCGGACGGGTCCTGGAGTGGACGTGCGCGGGGCATCCGCCGCCGATCCTGATCCGGGACGGGCGGGCGGTGCCGATGGAGGTCGTCCGCGACCCGATGCTCGGCGCGGTGCCCGACTGGGGGTACATGACGATCACCACGCGGCTCAGCCCCGGCGACATGCTCTTCCTCTACACCGACGGCCTCGTGGAGCGCAGGGACGCGGACCTGGACGAGCGGATCGCCCGCCTCACCGGCATCCTGCGGGACTGCGCCACGCAGCCCGAGAGCATGCTGGACGACGTGCTGGCGCGGATGGAGCACGACCGCGCGGCCGACGACACCACGCTCTTCGCCCTGCATGTGGAGTGACCGAGACCACCTTTGACCTGCGATCATCGCACTGTGTGATGTGCGTCTCACCCATGCCGGCGCGGACGGGGCGCGCGGGGCGGGTTCCGGCGCGGGCCGAGTGGCGTGGCGAGGCGTTCTTTACCATTTGCGCAGTGGCGGGTAAGCCCGGCGGGCAAAGGGCTGAGGGGCGGTTCTGGAAAGATCGGGAACACGCCGCGCCCTGACGATGTTGATGCTTCCTTGAGAGGGCTTTGATCGGGTCAGACCGAGTTTTGTGCCTGGTTTGCTTTCTTTGAGAAGGTTGATACCTTCTTACCGAATCACGCAACGCGTCCCATGCGTTGCCTCCGGCCGTGCCAAGCGCGGCCGAGGATCGCGGAGCGGTTACCGCCCGCGATGCGCGCCCAGCGAGGTGCGCGATCAGATCAAGATCAGTCACTGAGATCAATCCGAATGCACCGCATCGCGGTGCGAGGCCGAGTCCGTCCGGTCCACCTGACCGGAACGGAGCCGGGGACCCAGGTTCCAGGGGTGAATCGGCGCGTCCGAGAGCCGCGCCGTAGGGCTGCTTCCATGCCCGAATCCGTCAGCTAACCCGGTAGGCGTCATGGGAGACAAGGAGATTCCCCGCATGACCGGTCGTTTCGATCGACTTTCCCTGAACACCCTCACGCCCGAGGACAAGGCCGTCGGCGTCGCCGTGGGCGCCGTCCTGGCGGGCGCCGTCGGGCTCGCGCTCTTCAACCCGCTCACCGACGACCGCGCCGTGGCCGAGGCCCCGGCCCAGGCGGCGGCGGTCGCCGAGAAGGGCGGCGTGTCCAGCAAGTCCGTCAAGTCGGACAAGGCTTCCGCGGCCGTCTCGGCCGCCGAGGCCCGCGCGCAGGGCTTCAAGGTGCCCCCGCGCGCGGTCAAGCCCAGCGAGGTCATCAAGCTCGCGGAGAAGCAGGTCGGCATCTCCGAGGGCAAGGGCGGCATGACCAAGTTCCACAAGTGGTACGTGTCGACCCCGCACGCCGCCGAGACCGCCCAGCGGGACGGAGGCTTCTCCGTCAACGACTACAAGGGCGCCCAGTGGTGCAACATGTTCGTCTCCTGGCTCGGCGCCCAGACCGGCGTGAAGAACATGGGCTGGGACGCGTACACCGTCCAGCACGCCACGTGGTTCAAGAAGACCGACCGCTGGGGCAAGGCCGCCAAGCCCGGCGCGGTGGTGTTCTTCGACTGGGACAAGGGCTCGCGCGGCAGCATCGGTGACATCGACCATGTCGGCCTCGTCGTCAAGGACAACGGGAACGGCACCGTCAAAACCATCGAGGGCAACACCGAGAACGCGGTGAACAAGAAGACCCGCGACAAGTCCGAGATCGTCGGCTACGGCTACCCCGACTACGCGTCCTGACCCTCCCGCCGCCATTGCGGCGGCCGGTCGGTGCGGCGCAGTCCGGATCGCTTGATCCGGGTCGTGTGGACCGCGTGATCTGAATGGCGTCATTCGAAGGCGCCCGGCGTCGGCCGGGCGCCTTCGGGCGTTGCGGGGTGATGTAACCCATGTCGCCGCCGAAGGCGGGTAATGCCAAGCATTGACAGCCTTTGACTGCTCTTGGACCTCATCACGGCGTTCCGGGAAAGGAACCCGTGCACACGTCCCATCGAGCCCTGGACGCGCGGGGAGGGGGCCCATGCGGGTGCGCCCGGACGTCACCGTCGTCGTGATCGCCTACAACGACGCGTGGCGGCTGCCCAGGGCGGTCGCCTCCACACTGGAGCAGTCGCTGGGCGGCGTCGAGACGGTGATCGTCGACGACGCGAGCACCGACGGGACCGGCGAGATCGCCGACCGGCTGGCCGCCGCGCATCCGGGCCGGGTCCGCGCCGTCCACCTGCCGTCGAACTCCGGCGGCTGCGGGCGGCCCCGCAACACCGGGATCGAGGCGTCCGCCGGACGGTACGTGATGTTCCTCGACAGCGACGACCTGCTGGACCGGCACGCCTGCCTCAACCTGTTCGCCGCGGCCGAGGACGCCGGCGCCGACCTCGCCTCCGGGCTGTGCGACCGGATCTTCCTGGACGTGCCGCCGGGCGCGAAGGGCCGCGTCCGCCCCTGGTATCCGTGGCTGTACCGCCGCAGGGCCGTGTACGGCCCGCTGGAGGAGCACCCCGACCTCCTCTACGACACGCTGTCGACCAACAAGGCGTACCGGCGCGACTTCCTGGACGAGCACGGCCTGCGGTTCGTCGAGCGGCTCCACTACGAGGACCTGCTGTTCACCGCGGAGGCGTACCTGGCGGCGAGGCGGACGGCGCTGATCCCGCACCGCGTCTACAACTGGCTGGTGCGGGAGCGGACGCCCGCGCCGTCCATCTCCAACCGGCGCGCCGACCTGGCCAACTTCGCCGACCGGCTGGAGATCCACCGCCGCATCGACATGCTGTTCGCGCTGCGCGGCGCCCACGACCTGCGCCGCGCCAAGGACGTCAAGTTCGTCAACCACGATCTCGCCCTCTACCTGCGCGAACTGCGCGACCGGGACCCGGGCTACCGGTCCCGCTTCCTCGACCTGGCGGCGGGCTACCTGGCCGAGCTCGATCCCCGGGTGTTCGAGGAGGCCCACCCGCTGCCCGCGATCGCCGCGTACCTGATCCGCGAGGGCGATCACGCGGCCGCGCTCGCCGCCGCCGAGCACGGCGGTGCCGTCAAGCGGCCAGAGCTTCGCGCGCAGCTCGTGGAGCGGGACGGGCGGGTGTTCTGGGGCACGGGACGTCCGCGCGGGACGCTCGGACGCCGCATCCTGGACGTCACCGACTTCGGCTTCCATCTGCGACCGCTCAAGGACCTGCGCCCGGGGAACACGGTGACGCTGCTGGAGGTGCGGGGCGGCCGTGTCCGGATGGCCGGGTACGTGCTGAACCCGCTGGGCCGGATCCGTCCGGACGCGGAACTGTCGGCCACGCTTGAGTTCGGCGACCGGCGGCACCGCGCCAGGAAGGGGCGGGTCCGCGCGGCCGTCCGGCATGAGGGCGACCGGCTCGCCTGGCGGGCGGAGTTCGACCCGAGGCGGCGCATCCGGCCGGTGGGGTTCGTCGACCCGGTCTGGGACGTGCGCCTGCGCGTCCGGGTGGACGGCGAGGACGTGGTCACCCGGCTCGGCGAGGGCCCCGGGTCGCCGCCGCTCGGCGGCGTCGAGCTGCCCGTCCGGCCCCGGCTGACGAGGCTCGCCGCCGACCGGCTCCGCTCGTACGTCACCGGCGGCGGGCACCTGGCGTTCTCGCTGGAGTCGGGCACGCCGTGGGCGCGGCTCGCGGGGTCCACGGCGCGGCGCGCCGCCACGTCCCCGGCGGGACGGCTGGCGTGGGGCCTCGTGGGGCGGCGGGCGCGGCGGACGGAGAAGGCCGTCCGCCGCACGCTGACGTCCCGCACGACCAAGATCGCCGTGTTCAACCGGGTGCTCAGCCGGCTGCCCGTCCGCCAGGGCCTGGCGGTCTTCGAGACCCACCTGGGCAGGCGGTACTCGGACAACCCGAAGTACATCTACCGGGAGCTGCGCAGGTCGGGGAGGCCGGTGGACGCCGTGTGGTCGTACGCGTCGTCCCCGAAGGGCTTCCCCGGGGACGCGAGGCTGGTGCGGCGCGGGTCGTGGGCCTACTTCCTGGCGCTCGCGCGGGCCCGCTACTGGATCGACAACCAGGGCTATCCGGACGGTCTTCGCAAGCGCCCTGAGACCACCTACATCCAGACCTGGCACGGGTCGGCGTTCAAGCTGATGGGCCAGGACCAGCCGCGGGTCAAGAGCGGCTCCGCCGCCGAGCGGGCCCGGCTGCGGCGGTCGGTGGAGCGGTTCGACTGCTTTCTCGTCCGGTCCGGGCATGACGTGGAGACGCTGTGCGCCGGGCTCGGTGTCCGGTCGGAGCTGCTCCCGGCCGGGTATCCGCGCAACGATCCGCTGGTCAACGGCGTGGACGGCGATCCGGAGCTGGCCGCCGAGGTCGACGGGCTCCGCCGCTCGCTCGGCCTGGACGCGGGCGACGGGCGCCGCGCCGTCCTGTACGCGCCGACGTTCGCCACCGGGCCGAAGGGGCGCCCGGTCCGGCTGCTGGAGCCGCCCATCGCCCCCGGCGTGTTCGCGCGGGAGCTGGGGGAGGAGTTCGTGCTGCTCGTCCGGCCGCACTACCTGTGCCGCGCGAACCTCCCGCCGGGCGCGCACGCGGTCATGCGGGACGTCGGCGACGTGCCCGACGTCACCCCGCTGCTGCTCCTCGCGGACGCGCTGATCACCGACCACTCCTCGATCATGTTCGACTTCGCGCTGCTCGACCGGCCGATCGTCCTGCACCTCCCCGGCGGCCGTGACCGCACGGCCGGCTACTTCGACCTGGAACGGCACGCCCCGGGCCCGATCACCCGCACCGAGGACGAGCTCGTCGCCGCGCTCGCCGGCCTCGACGACGCGGACGCCGGCCACGCCCCCCGCCGCCGCGCGTTCGCCGAACGCTTCGGCGAGCACGACCGCGGCACCGCCGCCCGCACGGTGGCGGACCGCTATTTCCCGGCCGCCAGGCCCCGCCACAAGGGAGAACGCCGCCGCAAGGGGGAATACCGCCGCAGGGGGGAGCAGCATGGCCGCACCGCGTGACGTCTTCATCGTGTGCAACAACGCCGACGACATGGGCGGGCTGCAGCGCTGGGCGCATCACCTGGCGCGGCTGCTCGCCGGGCGCGGCGACCGCGTCACCCTCGTCGGGATCACCCGCGGGACGCGGCCGTACCACCACGGCCGGGACGGCTCCTACGCCGTCGAGGTGCTGCACGCGGAGTGGCGTCCGCCCGCGATGGCCTGGCGCCCGGCGACGCTCCGGCAGCGCCTGGACGTCTCGGCACGCGCACGCGACCTGTGGCGGAGGGCGGCCCAGCGGCGCGGCGCCGCCCGCCTGTCGGAGCTGTTCGCCGCCGCCCGGCCGGGCTCGGTCGTCATCGCGGCGCAGGTGTGGGCGATGGAGTGGGTCCGGCTGGCCGACACGTCCGGGCTGCGGGTCGTGGGCATGAGCCACGAGTCGTACGCGGCCACCCGCGCGTCGTCACGGTACCGCCGGGTCAGGGAGCACTACGCGGACGTCGACCGGATGCTCGTGCTCACCGCCGAGGACGCCGACGCCTGGGCCCGGAACGGCATGACCAACGTCGACTACATCCCCAACGCGCTCCACGTCACTCCGGACGTCCATCCGACGCTCGACCTCCCCGTCGTGGCGTGCGTCGGCCGCCTTTCCTACGAGAAGGGCGTGGACCTGATGCTGGAGGCATGGGAGCGGGTCTCCGCGCGCCATCCGGGCTGGCGGCTGCACGTCTACGGCAGCGGACCGGACGGCGAGCGGCTGCGCGCCCAGGCGGCCGAGGCCGGTCTGCTGGGCGGAGCCGGGCCAACCGGCTCGGTGGAGTTCAGGGGCGTCGTCGCGGATGTGGAGGAGGCGCTCGTCGAGGCGTCGGTCTTCGCGCTGCCGTCGCGGGCCGAGGGCTTCCCGATGTCGGTGCTGGAGGCGATGGCCTACGGGCTCCCGACGGTCGCGTTCGACTGCGCGCCGGGCGTCCGGGCCCTGCTCGGCGAGCGGACCGGGGCCCTGGTCGAGCCGGGCGACACCGCCGCGTTCGCCCGGGAGCTGGAACGCCTCATCGAGGACCCGGACCTGCGCCGCGCCCTCGGAGCCGAGGCACGCGCCTCGGTGCTGCGGTTCCACCCGGACACGGTGCTCGAACGCTGGGACCGCCTGTTCGACCTCCTCCACCGCGATCTCCCGTCCGGCGACCCGGCGGGGGAGCCCGTGCGGGACGGGAGGGAACCCGTCCTGGAGGGTGATTCTTTCTAACAAGTGTTTGGTAGAGTTCGCGGCGTGATGGAGAACGAGACCCCGGCGGACCGGGCGTTCCGCGCCGCGGTCCGCGACTGGCTCCGCGCCAACCTGGCGGGCGGGTTCGCGCACGCCCGCGGGCTCGGCGGGCCGGGACGCGAGCACGAGGCGTTCGAGGAGCGGCTCGCCTGGGAGCGGCACATGGCCGCCGCCGGCTGGACGTGCGTCGGCTGGCCCGAGGAGCACGGCGGGCGCGGCGCCACCGTCGAGCAGCAGGTCATCTTCAACGAGGAGTACGCGCTCGCCGGCGGCCCCGCCCGGGTCGGCCACATCGGCGAGAACCTGCTCGGCCCGACGATCATCGCGTTCGGCAGCGCCGGGCAGCGCGCCCGCTTCCTGCCGCCGATCGTCGCCGTCGAGGAACTGTGGTGCCAGGGCTACTCCGAGCCGGACGCGGGCTCCGACCTCGCCAACGTGCAGACCCGTGCCGAACTCGACGGCGGCCACTGGGTGATCAACGGCCAGAAGGTCTGGACGTCCCTGGCTCTCGAATCGGACTGGTGCTTCGCCGTCTGCCGCACCGAGCCGGGCTCGTCGCGCCACCACGGCCTGTCGTACCTCCTCGTCCCGATGCGGCAGGACGGCGTCGACATCCGGCCGATCGTCCAGCTCACCGGCACCTCCGAGTTCAACGAGGTGTTCTTCGACGGCGCGCGGACCGACGCGGCCAACATCGTCGGCGCGCCCGGCGAGGGCTGGAAGATCGCGATGGCCACGCTCGGGTTCGAGCGGGGCGTCGCCACGCTCGGCCAGCAGGTCGGGTTCCGCCGCGAGTTCGACGGCGTCGCCGACCTGGCCCGGCGCACCGGCGCGCTCGACGATCCGCTGCTGCGCGACCGGCTGACCAGGGCGTACATGGGGCTGGAGATCATGCGGCTGAACGCGCTGCGCACCATGGCGGGCGTCGCCGCCGGCGCGCCCGGGCGGGCCTCAAATGGGGGGACGACCCTCCACACCCCCCGGAACGGGCGGGCCTCAAGTGGGGGGACGACCCCCCACACCCCCCGGAACGACGCGGAGTCGTCCATCTCCAAGCTCGTCTGGAGCACCTGGCACCGGGAACTGGGCGAGCTGGCCATGGACATCCTGGGCGCCGCCGGCCTCATCGCGGACGGCGAACCCTACGACCTCAACGACTGGCAGCGGCTCTTCCTGTTCTCCCGCGCCGACACGATCTACGCCGGGTCGAACGAGATCCAGCGCAACATCATCGCCGAGCGCGTGCTCGGCCTCCCCCGTGAACCGGCCGCGAGCAGGGAGGCACGGGAATGACGCCGCCCCGCTACGTCCCCGGGCACGGGCTGCTCAACGACCGCGCCGTCGTGATCACCGCGGCGGCCGGGGCCGGGATCGGCGGCGCGACCGTGCGCCGCTGCCTGGAGGAGGGCGCCCGCGTCCTGATCTCCGACGCGCACGAGCGGCGGCTCGGCGCGTCCGCCCGGGAGCTGGGGGAGGAGTTCGGCGCGGCGCGCGTGGCGTCGCTGGCCTGCGACGTCACGTCCGAGGAGCAGGTCCGGGCCCTCTACGCCCTCGCCGTCGAACGCTTCGGGCGCGTCGACGTCGCGGTCAACAACGCGGGCCTCGGCGGGACGGCCGACCTGGCCGACATGACCGACGACCAGTGGGGACGCGTCCTCGACATCACCCTCACCGGCACCATGCGCTGCACCCGCGCCGCGCTCCGGGTCATGCGCGACCAGGGCTCGGGCGTCATCGTCAACAACGCGTCGGTGATCGGCTGGCGGGCGCAGAAAGGGCAGTCGCACTACGCCGCCGCCAAGGCCGGGGTGATGGCCCTCACCCGCTGCGCCGCGCTGGAGGCCGCCGAGTACGGGGTCCGGATCAACGCGGTGTCGCCCTCGCTGGCCATGCACCCGCATCTCGTCAAGGTGACGTCCGAAGATCTCCTGGACGAGCTGACGCGCCGCGAGGCGTTCGGCCGCCATGCGGAACCATGGGAGGTGGCCAACGTCATCGTCTTCCTGGCCGGCGACTACTCCTCGTACATGACGGGCGAGGTCGTCTCCGTCTCCTCCCAGCACGCATAGGAAACCCAACTGATGAGTCCACGACGGCGCGACGCCGAAGGCACCGCCGCCGCCCGCGCGGAACGGCGGGCGGAGCTGCTCGCCACAGCCGCCGAGGTGTTCGCCTCCCAGGGCTACTCCGCCACCACCGTCCGGAAGGTCGCGGACGCCGCCGGGATCCTCGGCGGCAGCCTCTACTACCACTTCGACTCCAAGGAGGCGATGGCCGACGAGATCCTGTCGACGTTCCTGGACGAGATGTGGGCCGCCTACGACCGCGTCCTGGAGTCGGGGCTCAGCGCCCGCGACACGCTCGAAGGCATCGTCGTCGAGTCGTTCCGGGCGATCGACCGGCACCGTCCGGCCGTCGTCCTCTACCAGAACGAGTCCAAGCACCTCGCGACCAGTGAGCGGTTCCGCTACCTGCACGACTCCCGGCGCCGGTTCGAGGAGATGTGGCTGTCGCTGCTGCGCCGGGGCGTGGAGGAGGGCGCGCTCCGCGCCGATCTCGACCTCGACCTCGTCTACCGGTACATCCGCGACACCGTCTGGGTCGCCGCCAACTGGTACAGGCGCGGCGGGCGGCTGTCGGCCGACGACATCGCCAAGCAGTACCTCGCCATGTTCCTCGAAGGCATCCAGTCGAGCTAGGCCCCCGTACGAAGGAGACACCCCATGGCCGAGGCATACATCGTCGACGCGGTGCGCGCGCCCGTCGGGCGGCGCGGCGGCGGCCTGTCCGGCGTGCACCCCGCCGACCTCGGCGCGCACGTGCTGACCGCGCTGATGGAACGCACCGGCGTCGACCCGGCGGCGGTCGAGGACGTCGTGCTCGGCTGCGTCGACGCGGTCGGCCCGCAGGCCGGGGACATCGCCCGCACCTGCTGGCTCGCCGCCGGGCTGCCCGAGGAGGTGCCCGGCGTCACCGTCGACCGGCAGTGCGGGTCGTCGCAGCAGGCCGTGCACTTCGCCGCGCAGGCCGTCCTGTCCGGGACGTCCGATCTGGTCGTGGCGGGCGGCGTGCAGAACATGTCGCAGATCCCGATCGCGTTCGCGATGACCGCCGCCGAGCCGCTCGGCTTCACCCGCGGCCCGTTCGCGGGCTCCACCGGCTGGACGCGCCGCTACGGCGACGCCGAGGTCTCCCAGTTCAACGGCGCCGAGATGATCGCCCGCGACTGGGACATCTCCCGCGAGGAGATGGAGGCGTTCGCCTACGAGTCGCACCAGCGGGCGATCCGCGCGACCGACGAGGGCCGGTTCGAGCGGGAGATCGTCCCGTACGAGGGCGTCACCGCCGACGAGGGCCCGCGGCGCGACACGTCGCCGGAGAAGATGGCGGGCCTCAAGACCCTCGTGGAGGGCGGGCGCCTCACCGCCGCGCTCTCGTCCCAGATCTCGGACGGCGCCGCGGCGCTCCTCATCGCCTCGGAGCAGGCCGTCAGGGACCACGGCCTCACGCCGCGCGCCCGCGTCCACCACGTCTCCGCACGCGGCGAGGACCCGATCAGGATGCTGTCCGCGCCGATCCCCGCCACCGCCTACGCGTTCAAGAAGACCGGCCTGACCATGGACGACATCGACGCCGTCGAGATCAACGAGGCGTTCGCACCCGTCGTCCTCGCCTGGCTGAAGGAGACCGGGGCCGACCCGGCGAAGGTCAACCCCAACGGCGGTGCCATCGCCCTCGGCCACCCCCTCGGCGCCACCGGCGCCCGCCTCATGACGACGCTGCTGCACGAACTGGAGCGCACCGGCGGGCGCTACGGCCTCCAGACCATGTGCGAAGGCGGCGGCCAGGCCAACACCACCATCCTCGAACGCCTCTGACTACGCGGCGGACGGGGTGTCGCGGCGTTCCGCCCTGATCTGCAGGACGTACCGCTTGATCTGGTCGGTGATCTCCTCGGTGCCCCAGCCGAGCGCCGGGGCGAGGAGGCGGGCGACGTGCGAGGCCGCGGCGACGCCGCCGTCCCGCTGCTCGATCGAGACGCGCAGCCGCCGGGACAGGACGTCCTCCAGGTGCAGGGCGCCCTCGTGCGTCGCCGCGTAGACGGCCTCTGCGCACAGGTAGTCCTCGGCGCCGGGGACGGGGCCGCCGAGCGCCGGGTCGTCCGCGACCAGGGCCAGGACCTCGCGGACGCACGACCCGTACCGGCGCAGGAGGTGCTCGACCCGCGCGACGTGCAGGCCCGACTCGGCGGCGAGGCGGCGCCGCTCGTTCCACAGCACCTCGAACCCGACCGCGCCGATGATCGGCAGCCGTTCCGTGACGGACTCGGGGACGGCGTCGTCCAGGCCCTCGGCGACGACGTCGACGGCGTCCCGCGCCATCACCCGGTACGTGGTGAACTTCCCGCCGGTCACGACGACCAGGCCCGGCACGGGCTCCGCGACGGCGTGCTCGCGGGACAGGCGGGTCGTGTCGTCCACCTCCGCTGAGAGCAGGGGCCGCAGGCCCGCGTAGACGCCCTGGATGTCGTCGTGGGTGAGCGGGGTCCGCAGGACGGCGTTCGCCTGGTCGAGGAGGTAGCCGATGTCGGTGTGGTCGGCGACCGGTTCGTCCGGGCCGTCCTCGTGCGGGGTGTCGGTCGTCCCGACGAGCCAGTACCGCCCCCACGGGATGATGAACAGGACGCTCTTGGACGTCCGCGTGATCAGCCCGGTGTCCATCGGGATCCGGTCGCGCGGCACCACCAGATGGACGCCCTTGGACGCCCGGACGGCGAACGACGCCCGCGAGCCGGTCATGGCCTGGGCGCCGTCCGTCCAGACGCCGGTCGCGCACACGACGCGCCTCGCGCGGACGGCGATCTCCTGGCCGCCCTCAAGATCGAGGACGCGGGCGCCGGTCACCCGCTCGCCCTCGCGCAGGAACCCGGTCGCCTCGGCGCGGGTGACGACCTTCGCGCCGTACTGCGCGGCCGTCCTGGCGACCATCATCGTGTAGCGGGCGTCGTCCACCTGCGCGTCGTAGTACTGGATCGCGCCGATCAGGGCGTCCGAGCGCAGGGCCGGCGCCTCCCGCAGAGCGCCGCGCCTCGTCAGCTGCCGGTGCCGGGGGAGCGCGCGGGCCCCGCCCAGCGAGTCGTACAGGGTGACGCCCGCGCTGACGTAAGCCCGCTCCCACACGCGGTTGCGCAGCGGATACAGGAACTGGACAGGACGCACCAGATGCGGCGCCAGCCGATGGAGGAGCAGGCCGCGCTCCCGCAGCGCCTCCCGGACGAGACCGAAGTCGCGCTGTTCGAGGTAGCGCAGCCCGCCGTGGATCAGCTTGCTGGAGCGGCTGGACGTCCCGGCCGCCCAGTCCCGCGCCTCCACCAGCGCGACGGACAGGCCGCGGGAGACGGCGTCGAGGGCCGTTCCGGCGCCGACGATGCCGCCGCCGACGACCAGGACGTCGAACTCCGTGTCCGCGAGGCCGCGCAGGGCGTCCTCCCGGTAGCGCGGTCCGAGGGCTACGGATGTCACTGCATGCTCCCGAAGAGAGATCAGTTCGAGTGTCGTGCGGCCGGGTTGCGGCGAGCCGTCGCCCGGAGAACGTCCCGGACAACCGGACGACAACGCGCCGCGGCCCGGCGAAAGGCCCTAGTCGACGTCGACCCAGTCGAGGGTCCGGGTGACGGCTTTCTTCCAGCCGGCGTAGCCGTGGCGGCGCTGGTCGTCGTTCCAGGTGGGTTCCCAGCGGCGGTCCTGGTTCCAGTTGCGGCGTAGTTC
>NZ_VCKW01000223.1 GCF_005889715.1 Actinomadura soli | reverse complement strand
CTCCGGGGTGGGGCGCACGAAAAGCTACGAGCTCGCGCGTACCGGGCGGTTCCCCTGCCTGGTGCTGCGCGTCGGCCGCAGCTACCTGGTCCCCACCACCGGACTGCTCACCCTGCTCGGCCGCACTGACGGCACGGGGCAGCCCACACCAGAAAGCGAGTGAACACCGGATGCCTGCCGGAACCACCTACAAATCGTGTGGCTGCCGCACCTCCGAGGGACGGCTGCTGCGCACCAAGCGCCCCAAGCTGCGCCGCAAGGCGGGGCGAAGCGTGCGGGCCGCGGTGGGCCGACGTCGACCTGGACGAGGGGACCGACCGGGTCCGGTGGCAGATCACCACCGCCCGGCACACCGGCGACGCCTTCCGGGCGGCTGGACCTTCGTTACCGCACTGGTGCTCATCAGCGCGGCGGCCGCGCTCCAGATCCGCCGGCGGCAGAGCATCCCGCACACCGAGGACGGTGACAATTCCCCACAATTCAGACCGCTCGCCGCCACCAGACGACCGCTCGTCCGACACCCCTGGACCGCCCTCCTGACCGTCCGGCGTGATCGTGCGATGCTCCGCCCGACGGCGGGTGGGGCGACCCCACCGCCACCGGCCAGGAAGGGGTACGGCGATGCGCGCGAGACGGCGGACGACCTGGGCGAACGGACGGAGCCGCAGCTGGCGGCTGGCCCTCGGAGCGGCGGTCGTGGTGGTACTGGGCGGCGCCGCCGCCGCGCCACCGGCCGAGGCGGCGCCGAAGGCGGAGGAGTGCGAGTTCACCGTCCAGAAGGATGTCCCCGCCACCATGCGCGACGGGACGGTGTTGCGCAGCAACGTGTTCACGCCGAAAGGGGACGGCGAGTTCCCCGTCATCCTGATGCGGCTGCCCTACAACAAGGAGGGCGCCCTGAGCTTCGTCTATGGCCCCCCCGACCGTTACGCCAAGGCCTGCTACCTCGTCGTGGTGCAGGACGTCCGCGGCGAGTACAAGTCGGACGGCACCTTCTACCCGTACCGGAGCGAGGCCGAGGACGGCTACGACACCATCGAGTGGTCCGCCAAGCTGCCGCACTCCAACGGCAAGGTCGGCATGTACGGGTTCTCCTACCCGGGGCTCACGCAGTGGCTGCCCGCGACCCTCACGCCCCCGCACCTGGTCACGATCGCCCCGGCGTTCACGTCCTCCGACATCTACGACGGATGGACCTACGAGGGCGGTGCGCTGTACCAGGCGTTCATCCAGGACTGGCTGCTGAGCTTCCTCAACGGGGGCGTCATCAGCAAGCTCCCCGACGGCGCGAAGCTGCGGGCGGAGATGACCCAGGCGTCGCGGGACCTGCACGCCAAGTGGTACCGGCACCAGCCGCTGAACAACTTCCCGCCGCTGTACCCGGAGGACGACCGCATCGCGCCGTACTACTTCGACTGGATCGACCACCCGAGCGACGACGACTACTGGAAGCGCTGGAGCATCCGCACGAAGTATCCGCAGGTCAAGGTGCCGTCGCTGAATTTCGGCGGCTGGTCCGACATCTTCCTCAACGGGACGGTGGAGAACTTCGCCGGGATGCGCGCCCAGGGCGGGTCCGAGGTCGCCCGGCAGGGCACGCAGCTCCTCGTCGGGCCGTGGACGCACGGCGGCTCGGGTCGCAGGGTGGGCGCCGTCGACTTCGGTCCGGAGGCGGTCGTCGCGGTGGGCGATCTGCACCTCCGCTGGTTCGACCACTGGCTGAAGGGGATCGACAACGGCGTGGACGAGGATCCGCCGGTGAAGGTCTTCGTGATGGGCGCCAACAAGTGGCGCACGGCTGACTCCTGGCCGATCCCCGGCACCGCCAACACCACGTACTACCTGCACAGCAAGGGCGACGCGAACACGGCGAACGGCGGCGGCACGCTCGATACCACCGCGCCCGCGACGGACGAGAAGGCCGACCAGTACCAGTACGACCCGGCGAACCCGGTACCGAGCGTCGGCGGCCGTTTCCAGAGCTCGGTGCCCGGCGGCCCGCAGGACCAGCGGCCCGTCGAGCAGCGGCCGGACGTGCTGGTCTACAGCACCCCGCGGCTCACCAAGGACACCGAGGTCACCGGCCCGATCTCGGTCACGCTGTACGCCAGGTCCTCGGCGAAGGACACCGACTGGACGGCGAAGCTCACCGACGTCCAGCCGGACGGCACCTCGATGCTCGTCCGGGACGGCATCCAGCGCGCCCGGTACCGGGTCTCGCTGGAGAAGCCGGAGCTGATCACCCCCGGGGAGGTCTACAAGTACACGATCAAGCTGTGGCCGACCAGCAACATGTTCAAGGCGGGCCACCGCATCCGGCTGGAGATCTCCAGCAGCAACTTCCCGATGTACGACCGGAATCCGAACACGGGCGGGAAATTCGGCGCCGACACGACCACGCAGCCCGCGTCGCAGACCGTCCTGCACGACCCCGAACACCCGTCCTCGATCACCCTGCCGATCATTCCGGCGCCCGTCCACTAAGAGACTTCTCGATGGCTACGCTGCCTCCACGACCCGGCCCAGCAAGCCAAGATCACCGACCCCGGCATCTGTCACGGCCACGCCGGGCTCTACCAGACCGCCTGGCGAGCAGCCCATGACGCCACAGACCCCGCACTCGCCGCCCGCCTCCCCGTTCTGGCCGATCGCCTCGGCCAGCACGCGCGCCCCGACGCGGCGCGGGGCAGCGGATTCCTCGATGGCAACGCCGGGGCCGCCCTGGCCCTCACCACCGCCGCCGGCGACTCCGCACCGACCTCGGGATGGGAAAGATGCCTGCTGATCAGCTAGTCGGGTCACCCACCGAACAAGCCGTGATCGCCGTCCTGGCCGGTGCGTCCCTCGCCGAGACGGCCACTACGGCCGGGCTGGAGCGAACCGACCTGGCCGAAGCCGGCGAAACCTACCGGCTGGGCCGGCGACAGGCCCTGACCAAACAGGAGGCGGCCAGCTGGCGGCAGATCTACGTCCGCTTCCCCGACTGGGACGCCAGCGAACACAACGCTGTGACCCACCTTGCTCCGTTCTGGAGTCCACCGGGTTTGTTGAAGCGATGTGTTCCTGGCCTGCAGGTTTGTGTCTTCTTGGTTCGATGGCCGCCCTCCTCATCGGCCGTGTAGATGGCGGGCATGGTGCTTCCCAGGGGGTCTGGTGGGGTGTACCGGCGGTGGGGCTGTGTGGCTGTGTGGACCCGCAGTCGGGGAAGGCGTTGGGCGCGTGGTGTCCGAAGCTGGGGACTGGCGGTCGGCATGGGAACTGGTACATCCGGCTTGAGTTGCCGGTCGGGTCCGATGGGCGTCGGCGGCGGATCCGGCGTGGTGGTTTCGCTACGCGGAAGGCGGCTGAAGAGGCGCTGGCGCAATTCGGTAGCCCGCGCGGAGCGGGCGGCGGCGGCCTGCTCACGGTGGGCGAGTGGCTGACGCAGTGGCTGGCCACTCGTGCCAGGGCGGCGTCCACGATCAACCATTACGCTTGCCATGTCCGCCGCCATCTGGCCCCGTACTTGGGCCGGATCGTGCTGGCGGAGTTGTCGGTCGCGCACGTGCAGGCGATGTTCGCGGCGATAAGCCGTCAGCACGATGCGCGGGGTGCGCCGTTGTCGGCGGCGACGCTGAACCGGATCCGGGCGACGCTGCGCACCGCGTTAGACGCCGCGGTCCGCCACGGGCTGATCGGTGATAATCCGGCGTCTCGGGTGGAGTTGCCGGTGGCGCGGTGTCCGCGGGCGGTGGTGTGGACCGCGGCACGGGTGGAGCACTGGCGGCGGACGGGGGAGCGGCCGCCGGTGGCGGTGTGGACGGCCGCGCAGACCGCCGCGTTCCTGCACGCGCTCCGTGAGCACCGGCTGTATGCGGCGTTCCACCTGATCGCGCTACGAGGGCTGCGGCGAGGGTGTGGTGTTTGGGCTGGTCAGGGGCGGCGCGCCCGGCAGGATTCGAACCCGCGACCGTCGGATTAGAAGTCGGCTATCAGCCCTGTCGACGCGTTATTCCAGGTGCTAAAGCCCGTCAGTCTGTCCTGTTCTGTATAGCCACCAGCGGCCAGCGCTGTCGCTTCGTACCGCTGGCTACCCAAGCGTTCCGCGACATTCGAGCAAACATCGAGCGAACACGATCCGGTGCTGCGTAGGTTCGAACCCTCTGCAGGGCACACACCAGGGAACCCTCCTCGTGCAGGCGCGGCGGGCGTTGTCCTGACCCGGCGGCTCCCTCACACAGCCGCCTGACCAGGCGCCGCAGCAGGAACGGCGGCCTGGCGGACCCAACCGAACCGGCCCACAGCAGGGCGACCCACTTCATAGAGTTCTCGCATGCTCCGCTCACCGCGCCTTGAGGCGCTCTTCGGGAAACGACTCGATCAGGTGACCTTCGCCGACGTGCAGGGGCTCGTGGGGAGAGAGGAAGCAGCCGAGGCGGCCGACCTGGATTACAAGGAGCTCGTCCACGCCAAGAACCCCGAGCAGAAGGCGGAGTTCTGCAAAGACGTTGTCGCGATGGCTAACGACCGCGGCGGTGCCCTGATCGTCGGAGTCCGGGAGGACGGCGACCAGGCGATTCCCGAGGCGATCACCAAGGTCGACGTCACCGATGGTGAACGGCAACGGCTTTACGCGGTACTTACCAATACGGCACCGCACCCGCTTGCCGTCGACATCGTGCCCGTCAACGATCCTGACGATCCCGGCCGCGGCGTCCTGCTGGTCCTCGTCGAGCGCAGCGCGCTCGCCCCGCATACCGTCTTGGACACGCGCGAAAAGGTCCATCACCGGGATGGCTGGCTGCGGTACCCCATACGCAACGGGGCCGCAACGCGCTGGATGCAGGAACCCGAGATCGCGACCCGGTACCGCGACAGATTCACCCACGGCCGGTCGGTGCAGGACCGGGTCAGCGAAGTGGAGCTCGAGTGCCTGCTCGCCTACGAAGAGCGTGACCAGTGGGACGGTGGCGATGACGGCTCCGCCTCACAGCCGAGTTCACCCTTGGCCCCTCGCGTGCCTCACATCCCTTACTTCGAGGAGAACCGAGAGCCGGCCCGCCCCGTCCTGGCCGTCACTGTGGCTCCGGAGGTCGCCGGGCGGCTCGTCATCAACCGCGCGTCGCTGATGGAGTTCCAGCGGTCCATCGGAACCACATCTGTCTTGGTCGGCCGAGACGTCACCTTCGAGAACGTACAGGTCGCGCCGGGCCGCCTCCTAGCCAGCTTCGGCGCCCCCATCATCGGTCTGTACGCCGAATTCCACGAAGACGGCTCCGGCACATTCCTCGTCACGCTGCTCCCACCTAAGAGCGACGACACGGTCGAGCTGTTCGCACAGGACGCTATGTTCTACGTTCTCTCGGGTCTCAGGTGCCTTGGACGCCATGCCCGGGATCGCACCGGCGCTACTGGTGTGGCCGCAATCCGTTGCAGCATCCTCGGAGGGATCAACGAGCTCGGTGGCGCCGAAACGGTCTTGCCTCACCGGGGCGACCCGTACGAGATCAAACTCATCTCCGAAAGCAACCACGGCGAGTACGCGAACCTGCGCTCCACTACCCGCGCCGTCGGCAACGCCTTCGCTCACGTCGACGACCTCGCAGTCGACGGGCCAGGGTTGATCTCGGCCGCCGCCATGGTCTCTAACGAGGCATGCCACGCCTTCGGGCTTCCAGAGGTTCCCCTCCTGGACATCAACGGCACCATCAATTTCCACCATTGGGGCCCGCGCATGAAACCCACAATTGCCGCTTGGGCGAACACATTCGGTGCAGGAACCTGACCGGACGTCCCGCTACGGCGCGCCGAACGCCTCCGCCAAGCGTTCGGCGTAGTCGCCGGCTTGCAGGTCGAACGCCGTCAGTCCGTGCCCGAACCGGAAGACGCCCCTCGACTCCCCGGCTGCGGCTGCGGCTGCGTCCCGCGGCCCTTCCCGGCTCGGCACGGCCCGTGCTGGACGGTGCCTGGTGGCCCGCTCGGCCGACTCGGTCGCACAACTGCCGGGCTTGATCCTGGCCTTGCAGGACCACGGCCCGATCGACGACCAGCGTCCCATCACCCACGTCATGCTCCGGGTGGACGGCTGGGACAGCCGTCCCCGGCGGCTGCGCATCGACGGCCCGGCCGACACCCGGGTGGTGCGGCTGAGCTGGTTCGACTCCCTGCCCTCCGGGCTGCTCACCGCGATCCACGCCGACGGCCGGCGCGTGGACCTGCTCACCGTCCCGGTCTCCACCCCCCAGGCCGGGGCCGAGGCGTCGATGGAGCTGGCGTCCCACCCGCACAACCTCCTGCACACGCCCGACCTGCTGGCCGCCCTCACCCCGCCACCCGGCCGGATGGACCAGGCCGGCACCCCGACGGTCTCCGAGAGCGACTGGGAGTCCGTGGGCGGACGACTACAGGAACGCCTCGCGGCACATTGATCCGCTCCGCCGCCCGGCCGGCCGTCATCCGGCCGTCCGGGACGGCGCGCCCGCCCACCGGTGATCGGAGATCACCATGACCACACTCACCGCCACCGCACCCGCCATCGCGTCCGCCACCACGGGCCTTGTCCGGGCCCCCGACGAAGTGCGGATGCCCCCACCGGCGTCCCGGCCACACCATCGTCGCGTTGTCGGGTGCCCTGGACGGCGCCGCCGCTCCAGCGCTGCGCGAGCACCTGATCGGCGCGTTGCGGCACAGCGGCCGGCTGCTGATCCTCGATCTGAGAGAGGTGGCGTCCGCCGACGCGGCTGGACTGGCTGTATTGGTCGGCATCCAGCGCCGCGCCGCAGGGCTCGGCATCACCGTACGCCTCGCCGCCCCAGGCCCCCAGGTCGCCGCGCAGCTCCGCCTCACCGCGCTCGACCGCACCCTCACCGTCCACCCCACCCGGGACATCCACGCCGAAATCGCTGTATAACCGGCGACGCGCGCTGGCTACAGCCTGATTCGACGCATTCCGGGCGACTGGCCATCCGTGTTCCAGAGCGTGATTGGAGTGCAGGAACTCGCGGTGGCCGGTCAGGTAGCGAGCGGTGGTCTGGAGCCCAGAGCGCTGACCGGCGGGCAGCGCGGCGGCTCGGGTGGTCATGTCGCCGATGACCTGATCGATGTTCCCGGCGAGCAGCCCGAGTGTCCAGGCGGCCACCTGTTGTTCGGCGGCGGGGTCGTCGGGAGCGTGCAGGCAGCGGGCGGCGCGTCAGCAGTACTCCAGGACGTGGATCAGGTCGCAGCCGATGTGGATGGTCACCTTGCGGCGGGCGGCCTCGGCCTTCAGCAGGTGGATCTGGTGCAGGTCGCCGTCGACCAGCACCACCCAGGTTCGTGCGTACGCGGCGTCGCGGGTCTGGGCCTGGTCGAACGCCGTGCTGATCACCTGCTGGGCCAGGTCGATCACTGATCCTATAGATCCATTTGCCGGTGGCGGCGGTCCGGCCCGCACCGGCCGCTGCCCGCCGCGTGTGGTCGGG
Organism: Actinomadura soli; assembly: GCF_005889715.1. Taxonomy (GTDB): domain Bacteria; phylum Actinomycetota; class Actinomycetes; order Streptosporangiales; family Streptosporangiaceae; genus Spirillospora; species Spirillospora soli. The sequence goes on along the minus strand of NZ_VCKW01000223.1, from coordinate 6,518 downwards.
CTGATCACATCGTGCGGGCGGCGCAGCGCGGGGACGACGTCGTGGACCACCCCCAGGGTCGCTATCCGCTCGCGATACAGCTTCTCCCCAGAAGCTAGCCGCGTGCGAAACAGGCCGCGGCGGCGGGCGGCGGCTCTGCGGGTGGCTGGGCGCAGCGCCTCGGGCCGCATGACGATGCCCTTGCCGTCGGTCGAGATGACCAGCAGTTCCTCAGCGGTGCGCGGCTCGGGGGTGCGGGCGGCGTAGAGGTTGTCGATGTCGGTCGCAACGGCGACCACCAGGTCCTCGATCTGCCGTTTGCCGATCACCTTCCCGCAGCGGGCGGTGATCGCGGCGTGCGCGTCGTCGAACGACCCGCGCACCGCCTCTGCGACGGCGAGTTTGGCCAGCCCGTGTGAGTGCTGCCCGGCCGGCAACGATAACTATTCGTCGGCCAGATAGCGGTTGCGCATGCCCGGGGCGCGGATCGCGCAGCGGGTCACGGTCACCGTTCCCACCACCGTGGCCAGCAGCCGGTGATGTCCCTTCTCCAATCGCCCGGCCGGATGGTTGGCCACCAGGTGAGCCTGTTCTCGCAGCGCCCGCAGGTCCAGGTGATCCTGGAGCAGTTGCCGCACCACCTCGCGCCCACGATGCTCGCAGAGCTCCTCCAGCTCGGCGTGTAGGAGGCTGGGTACGGCGGGGCGGTCGGGCGATGCGCGCCGAGTTCGGGCGGGCGGTGCGCTGGCCGAGAGGTTGCCGCGGTGCTGTACTGAAGGACACGTCGTTCTTCACGCAGATTGCTTTTGAACGGCCAGAAATCCGCGTGGCCGGCGATCTTGATCTGAACCGTGGGACGGGAGCTTGGCATGGCTGAGTTGCTGCGATTTCGTACACGTGACGGCCGTTATCTCAGCGGCGGATGGGAAGGCGCGGAGGGCGGCGCGCGGGAGGCGGGCGGCGCTCTGCATGTCGTTGGCGGCGAGCCTTCTCATCTGGAGACGTTCGTGCCGGTGGAGGGCTCCGCTCTCCCTCTGGGTGACGGCGGCCAGATTGCGTTGGCCGTCTGTGATCAGAGCTGGGAGCCCACGGGAAAGCTGTTCCTCATAATCTCCCACTTCGAGCTCTTACCGAACGGCGTACAGAAAGTGGTGTTCGGCGGTCCGGAGACGGACGTGTGGTGCGAAAGCTGGGGCATCTATCCGCCCACCTCCACCCACTGGTTGTGGAGGAATCTGTTCACCGTTGAAATGAACCCGCATGGCGAGCTGTCGTTCCGCGTCATAGACAGGAACGTCTGGTACCTCCGCATCGACAATGACGCCATTGTGCTGGCGGATGGAGCAGCGCCGTTCCAGGACGACACGACCTTCATCATCGAACACGGCCCGTTCGACTGCGCCGCCGTAACGGGACAGATCATTGACGACATCACGCGCAACGCGCTTCCAGGCGCTCGCATCACAGCCGACGGCGGGTATTCGGGAACCGCGGACGCGTCGGGAAACTTCTTCCTGGCAAACGCCGGAGCCTCCACGCCAGCGTGCGTACCGGCTGGGGCGCTGACCGTGGTCGTGACCGAGGACCGTCATCTGTCGATGTCGGAAACACTCACCGTCCCGGCCAGCGGGAGCGTTTCCGCGCAGATCGCGCTCACCTGCCGGGAGATCAGGGGGGACGTGACGGACGAGTCCGGGCTTCCGCTGTCCGACTACAGCGTGACACTCACTGGCCCGGCCGGAAGCGGATCGCCAGAGGAGTTCGTGCCGGACCCGAATTCGGGAGAGTTCGTCTTCAGATGCGTGCGGCAAGGAGACTACAAACTGGCCTACCCCGGCGCCGAAGACGTCAGCCTCAGCGTAGGAGCCAACAATCCCCCGTACGTGCACCTCGAAGTGGGGACGGCGTCGATAACCGGCCATGTTCTGGACGACCAGAGCGGCCAAGGCCTGCCCGGTGCGCGAGTGAGGATGGTGACGGGCGTCGCCCCGTTGCCGCTACCGGCGACCTCGGGGCCGCCGCCGGCCGCCGGCCGATATCAGCTGACGGGTGTCCGGGCCGGCAGTCCCCTTGTTCGCGCGACCCTGGACGGATACGCGCAGGCCGATGCGACGGTCGTCGTCCCATCCGGCCAGACCGTGATCCAAGATTTCCGTCTGGTAAGGGAGGCGCCGGCCCGGGCAGCGGTCTTCAACACAGGCGTTGATGCCACTGGAGCCGTCCTGAGCGGCGGGGCGATGGATCCTCATTGGCAAGTCGTCGCCGGACCTGGCATCTCCTCCGCCCAGCCCGCGTTCGTGGTCCAGAATCAACACCCCTTCGGCATGTACTTCGCGTCCACTGACTCGGCCTGGATCTGGGTGAACAACGACGGGTCAGGCGCGGTCGGCGGTGACTACACGTTCCGGCTGGAGTTCAGCGTGGCGGCGAAGACCACCGGCACACGCATCAGCGGAGGGTGGGGCTGCGACAACAATGGGCGGATATTCCTCAACGGAAAGCCTCCGGCGGGAACCGGAGTGTTCTCTCTCATCGGTGGAGGCCCGGGAACTTCCAGACCATGAAGTTCTTCACCCTCGTAGCCGACTTCGTCGTCGGCGTGAACACGCTCGACTTCATCGTCCGCGACGATACCAATCCGGGCGGCCTGAACGTAGCCAGGCTGAATTTCACCCCCTAGATCGTTGATGGGGGTATTGCTGAACCGGTCATGGGCAGCAGGAAGGGCGTCGAAGATCGGTGTGTGAAGACTGACCCTGACGCCCTTCTGATCGCACTCTACGTGCATCTGGACGACCATGTGCTGCCTTTGCTCTCGCTTTCGCCGCAGCCTCGCGCAAGCGCGGGCGTGGCCGACCCAGTTGTTGACCGATGCCGAGCTGATCTGTGTGGCCACCGCACAGGTGTTGCTGTGCTGCCGTGGAAGGCACGGCGGTGGCCATGGTCGCCTGGTGCCAGCCGCGCCTTCGGGAGAAGGGCACGGTGTAAGGAGAGAGGGGGAGGTGAGCAGCCAGCTCCCCCTCTTGACGGCGTACCCGTTGGCCGCGTCCAGCAGCGCCGTTCCCGCCCCGGTGCCCTGGGCGTCGGGGCGGACGGCCAGTTCGTTGATCTCATGGCTTCCGATCAGCCACGCCGCTACGCGCTCGGGTCTCAGGTGAGCGGTGACGTCGGGGTCGCGCCGATCGGTAACGAACGGTGACCGGGTGGTCCATCCCGATACATGCACTTAATAGGTTGAAACAAACTGCACGTCAGCATACCCGCTCGGCGGCATGAGTGTGAGCCCGGTTGACGGCGCTGGGGGCTTCAGCCTCTGTCGAGGCTCTCGACCAGAACAGCTTTTGTAAGGGAAATGACGCCCAATGGTCGTGGCGGCGATCCGGGGAACTCCGGTCATTTGCCAGCTCGATGCCGGTACGCCGAGGTTGGGTTCGTTGAGGGTCTGGGCCCCGGACGGCCGGGGTGAAAGCCAGAAACGGGGTGAACCGTTCCGGGACGCCTCCCGGACCTTGACGGCTTAGGGGTGAGGCGGCCCGGGTCGGTGCCTGCAAAGGGGCCATGGCGTCCGGCGCGGTTTCGGTGTCCAGGCAGCTGGTCAGCGGGGCGTGTTCCAGGCCGCGGTCGGCGACGCCGAAGAACCGGCGGCGTGGCGTGGTGGTTGGTCTTGGTCAGTGGAGGGGGAAGCCGAGCTGGTGGCCTTCGCGTCGTAGTTCGTCGCGGGCGGAATGGGTGGGCCACCTCGTCGATGATCTGTTGTGCCGGGGACGCGGCGTCGTGTCCCAGATGGTCGCGGTGCCCTGCTCGCTGACGATGTAGCTGTGCTGGAACGAGGTGACCGGGCCTGCCAGGCGGGGGATGACGCTGGAAACGTCGGCGCGGGGATGCCAGGACGGCAGGGCGATGATGGCGTGGCCGCCGGGGGAGTGCAGGGCGCCGACGACAAAGTCGGGCTGGCCGCCGAAGCCTGGGTAGATGACCCCGCGGACGCGGCCTGCGTTGGCCTGGGCGTAGAGGTCGACCTGCAGGGCGGAGTTCACTGAGATCAGGCGGGGGCGTCGGGCGATGAGGTTGGGGTCGTTGGTCTTTTCGGTGCGCAGCATCCACATGGTTGTCCAGGGTGACAATGCAATTGATGTCCGGATCTTCGTGTCGCATGCCGGCCCTGACACAGCATGGGCAGAGTGGGTCGCCTGGCAATTGCAGGTCGAGGGCTATGCGGTCGAACTCGATGCCTGGCACTGGCGCGCAGGTGATGACTTCGTGGAACGCATGCGGGATGCGGTGGAGCGTTCAGGAGTTCTGATGATCGCGTTGTGGTCGGCTCAGTACTTCGATGCGCGCCACGCGACGAGAGATGAGTGGTCGGCCATCCGAGTCGCGATGCTGCAGGGCGACCCGACGGAGATCGCGCTCGCCGAGGGAAGCGGACCGGACCTGCCCGCGCGGCTGGCGGCCCGCGACGAACGCCGCCGCGCGCTGTTCCGTTTCGACGCGCGGCTACGGATGATGTCCACGGTCGCCCAGCATGATGGGCGCTTTCGCGTGTACGTCAAGGGCGCGCCGGAAGCCGTCCTGGCCCGGACGTCCGGTGCCGATCGTGACGCGGTCATGGCGGTGGTCGCCGATCTTGCCCAGCGCGGGCTGCGGGTGCTGGCGGTCGCCGTGCGGGACCTGCCGCCCGGCGCCGGCGCTCCGGCCCGCCGCGAGGACGCCGAGGCCGGGTTGCGGCTGCTCGGGCTCGCCGGCCTGTACGATCCGCCGCGCCCGCAGGTCGCCGGGGCGGTGCGGCGCTGTCACGACGCGGGCCTGCGCGTCCACATCGTCACCGGGGACAACGGCGCCACCGCGGCCGCCGTCGCCGCGGAGGTCGGCATCGGCGTCGGGGCGCTGGACGTCCTGCCTTCTGGTGGACTTTCGTCCCCCCTGCCCCCGTAGACCCGCTTTCAGGAGTCGAGGTGGCCGTGGCACATGCCTGATCGTCGGAGTGGCGCCATCGCCGCACCGATCGTCGTGGGAACGGACGGGTCCGCGGCGCCGACCGCGCCGCGGACCGGGCGGCCGCCGAGGCGGCTGGCCTCAGGCCGGGCGGTGGCGGAGGCGGTCGAAGCCAGCCCAGGCCTCGTCCCAGACATGGTAACGGCGCTGGTCGAAACGGTGGCGCAGCAGCACGTACAGGCCGAGCAACGGCAGTCCGGTCGCCGTGGCGGTCGCCGCAGACCACGGTGACCTCGCGCCCGCTGCGCAGCCTCCTGACATTTACCACCGTGGCATCGACACGGTGACGCGTGGCGGCCTCGTACCGTTCGGCCCGCGACCCTGAATCGTTGACCTGATCGACGACACGGGCGCAGAGGGCCGGGTGACGACCAGAAAGACCACGAGCAGGAGCAGGCCGGAAAGCCATTGGACTCGATCCGCCGGGCGGCGCAGGTCGATGTCGTCGAAACCGCAGCGACGGCGCCAACGATCCACACTTGACCACGTTTTCGACGGCTTCATGGCCGCGTCCCTTCTACCTTTCCGATAATGCGCGCAGGGCATATGGGCGGCTGCGCCGACGCGACATGAACGGTCCGGCCGCCGGAATGCCGTTATCGGTCAGCGTTTCCCACGGTGACCTCCGCCACAATGGACCGACGTCCCCGGCGGGAGGGGCCGAAGGTCCCGAGCCGTCCGCCGGAATAGTCGAGTGCGGTGGCGGTGGTGGCGCTAAGCGACGGGTTACGCGGAAGGCTGGACCAGGACACGGGTGACGCCCGGGACGGTGCGGGCCAGTACTTCGACGATCCGCTCGGTGTTCGCGTCGTCCCGGCCGCGCAGTTCGACCACGCCGTCTTTCACGGCGACCTGCCACGGTCGCGCCTGTGGGGCGTACGTGGCCAGGGAGGCCAGGACATCGTCGCGGATCCGGGCGTCGCCCCTGGCGAGCATCGCGATGAGGTCGCGGCGGCTGATGACGCCGATGACGTGGGAGCCCTGCACGACGGGGACGCTCTTGATCCGGGTACGCACCATCATCTCCGCGAGTTCGGCGACGTCGGTGGTGGGACGCGCGGTGCGAACGCCGCGGGTCATGACCTTCTCGACGGTGCGCGCCACAGGCGCGGACGGTGCGTTCCGCGGCCGGGCGAAGGCACGAGGGTCCGACTCGAACTCGCCGCGGAGCAGGTCCATCTCACTGACGATTCCGATCAGCTGGCCGCTGGGGTCGACGACGGGCAACGCGGTGACGTCGTGCTCGTGCAGCACTCTGATGGCCTGTCGAACCGTGGCCGACGGAGGGATCGTCACCACAGGCGATGTCATCGCCTCACCAACCAACATGGCGTTCCCCTTCTTCCGGAGTTCGTTCCCCGGCCGACCGGGCCTACCCGGTGCCCTTGCTCAGGATGGGACGCCGCGGACCGTCCTCGATAGGGACCAAGGGCCTGTGCAGGACCCGCCACAGGTCCCGGGGCGGCGGCTCCCGGTCGCCCGCGCGCGCGACGCGGCCCGCGAGGGAGGCCGCGCACGACAGGGCGGGGCTGCGTGGGCGGGGG
>NZ_VCKW01000222.1 GCF_005889715.1 Actinomadura soli | reverse complement strand
GGGCTCTACGTTCGCGGCATGGCGAGCAGCACCGTGGCGGCAGGGGCCGCACAGGCGTACACGTACACGCGGCCGTCCGGGCTGGACGGCGGGCTTCTGGGGCTGTCCACGTCCGGTGGGACGACCACGACCGGGCCGCGACCGCATCCGCATTTCTTCAGCGGCCTCCTCACGCAGGCCGCGCCGGCCGCGGCGGCGCTGCTGGCGCTGGCCGACGTCGCGCAGACCCGGTATCACCAGCCGCGTCCCACCTCGTTCCGCGACCCCGTCGTCACCTGCAACGGCGACCGGCTGCGGATGGAGTCGTTCTCGGCCTGCGGCGGCGTCTACGCCCGGCTCGACGTGCTGGAGCCCGCGATGGACGGCGACGTGCACGAGCGCGGCACGACGAACGTGGACGTGAACGGCCCGCTGCGCGAGGCCCTGGCCCGGGTGGGCGGTTCCGATCCGCTGCATCTGGCGGTCGGCGCGGAGGAGCTGGCCGTGACCACGATGGACGGCGCCGTCGTGGAGAAGAAGGTCCCGCTGCCCGACCGGTGGCTGCGGGGTTTCGCCGAGGTCCAGGTCATCACGGCCGGTTTCGACCTGCGCGCCGAGTTGAAGGCCACGGACGCGGTGCGGTTCATGCGTTCGATGCCGCGCAGGCAGCGCGAGGCGCTGTGGGCCGTGCCCGCCGCGCGGACGCTGCGGCTCGTGCCTCGTCCCGCTAAGGGCGCCGTGTGCCTGGCAGGGCCGGACCGTCTGCGGACGATGATGCCGCTGCTCCGCTTCGCGCGGGCCCTGCGCGTGTACGGGCCGTCCATCGCCGACGGCGCTTCCCCCGTGTCGAGTGTCTGGGAGCTGGAGCTGCCTGGGATGCGGTACGTCCTGACGCTGTCTCCCCAACACTCGCGTGGCTTCTCCGGTGAGGGCGCCGTGCTGGACGCCATCTCGACCGACGAGGCCGCAGGAGACGCCGACCTGATCGGCGCACTGCTGTCGTTCGAGCCACGTGTCGAACCCGATCTGCTGGCCGAGCGGTCCGGTCTCAGCCTCGCGCGGACGAAGGCGGCGCTGACGCAGTTGGGGACGTCCGGCCGGGTGGGGTTCGACGCCGCAGAGGCCGCGTTCTTCCACCGTGAGCTTCCCTACGACGCTGCCCGCGTGGCCGACCTCAACCCCCGGCTACGCTCTGCGCGCGCGCTCGTCGACGAGGGCGCCGTGCGGTTCACGGCCGACGACACGGCGGTCGTGCTGACCGATGGCGGTGAGCGGCTCGTGCGCTTCGAGGAGGACCGTGTGACGTGCACGTGCCCCTGGTGGTTCGACCATCGGGGTGAGCGCGGGCCGTGCAAGCACGTTCTGGCCGCGCGCATCCTCCGCAGCGACGCCGAGGTGGCCGTCGAGGCTGCTCGATGAGCGCGTGGGACGACGTCCAGAAGGCCATCCGGTCCGGTGCCCTGGAGCGGACGGTGCGCCTGGTGTCGGAGCTGGACGAGCCCGGCCGGCGGGCCGTGGCCAAGGAACTGCCGGGCGCGCTGAAGAAGCTGCGCGCGGCGTCGGAGTTCGGGTTCCTGGACCCGAAGGTCGTGCAGGCGTTCCTGCTGGCCGGGGCGGGCACCATCAGCGGCGCCGCCGCCGCTGCCGGGTGGCTGAGCCGGGCGGACCTGCGGCCCTGGTGGGACAAGGACGAGTACTGCCCGATTCTCTGCGACCTCACGTCCATCCGTCCGGACGAGTGGCGCGCGGAGGTCGCGCACCGGGTCGCCGCCCGGCTGAGGACCTCCGAGCAGAACTGGGCGTACTGGCACATCGCGGCGGCGCTCGGCCGGTCCGCCGGTGCCGCTCCGGCGTCCGACGGCTTCGTGGTCGGGTGGGTGACGGAGGGCGGCCGTCCGCGCGGGCTCGCCGAAGACCCGTTCCTGGACGCGCTCGTCCCCCGGCTCTTCGAGGTGGACGGTGTGGGCGCGGCCCTCGCCTTCGACCAGGCGAGACCCCAGTGGGACGAGTCCCGCAAGGGCGCCTGGGCCTCCGCGCTCGCCGATCTGGCCAAGGCCGGACGGCTCGACCGCACGACCCTCCTGGACGGCTGCGTCAGCCGTTTCCTGCGGGCGCGGTGCTGTTCCGGCCGGAGAAGAAGCTCGTCCGGGCCGCGCTCACCTGGCTCGACCGGACCGCCCGCACCCGCGGCCGGGTCGACGCGACGCTGCGCGCCGTCCCGGCCGTCTTCACCTCAGAGGCGATCGACCTGCGGGAACGGGCCGTCAAGATCGCGACCAGGCATGCCTGCGAGGCGGGCGGCGCCGTCCGCGCCGAGGTCCGGGACGCCGCCGCCGATCTCCCGGCCGATCTGCGCCGGGTGATCGCCGCCGCGTTCGGGGAGATCACCGCCGAGCCCGCGCCCGCGTCTGCGCCTTCCCAAGGGCCGGCTGGACGGACCATGGAGGGTCGGTCTACAACGCGTTCACCGGGTTCTGGCCGTCCGTGCTGCCGTCCCATCGCGAGGTCGCAGCCGCGCACCTGCTCCCCTACTTCGCCGGCACCGAGGACGAGGGCTGGGGCCAGGGCACCGTCATGCTCGACCTCGCCGAGGGCGACGGGCCCGCGGGCGCCGCCACCGGGACGCTCCTCGCCTGCGCGCTGGCGAACCGGGACCAGCGCGAGCGCGCCATCGCCGTGGAGGCGTTCCTCGCCTTCGGCGGCCGGGGCGTCCTCCCGGCGGCCGAGACGGGCGCGGCCCTCGGGCGGCTCGCCGCCGCCGGGGCCGTCACCGTCCCGCGCGCCGTGAAGGCCCTCACGGCCGCCGCAGACGCGGGCGCCCACGCCGAGGTATGGGCAGTGCTGGCCGCCGCCCTCCCGCACGCCCTCCCCGAGCCGGGCGAGCGCGCCCCGGCCGGAACGCCCGACCTCCTCGCGCTGGCCACCCGCCTCGCCGAGATCACCGGCGCGAGGGGCGCGATCCCCGCCGTCGCGGACGTGGCGTCCCGCGGCGGGTCCAGCCGCCTGGTGAAGGAGTCCGCCCGCCTCCACCGGACCGTCGCAACGTGAGGCCCCTCCCCGGTGTTGAGGAGAGAAAGACCAAATGACGGACCCGCATGCGAGGCTGGACGCGCAGGGAAGGAGCGCTGAACGATGACCGAGACCCTCGCGTTCGGCACGGTCGACACCGTGCTCGGACGCCTCCTCGTCGCCGAGACCGAGACGGGGGTCGTGTCGCTGCACTTCCGCGACACGCCCGCCGCCCGCGCCCGCACCGCCAAGGCGACCGGCCTGCCCGTCGTGCACGCTCCGGACCGTCCGGCTCCGGCGCTGTCGGCCCTGCGCGACTACTTCGCCGGCGACCTGAAGCACTTCGAGGTCCCGATCGACTGGCGGCTGACGTCGGACGTGCAGCGGCAGGTCCTCACGACGCTGTACGAGTCCGTCCCGTACGGGCAGGTCGTCACGTACGGCGACCTGGGCGACCGCAGCGGCACGGGCGTCCACGCGCAGGTCATCGGGCAGGTGATGGGCAGCAACCCGATTCCGCTGATCGTGCCGTGCCACCGCGTCGTCGCCTCGAACGGGCTCGGCGGCTACAGCGGCGGCTCCGGCGTCGAGGTCAAGCGCTGGCTCCTGACGATGGAGGGCGCGCTGCCCGCCACCCTCGACTGGGACATCACCCGCGCGCCGTGAACTTACCTACCGGGTGTCGGCAAACGTAGAATGGGCGGGTGCCGAAGATCAGTGAGGCGACCGTCGCGGCGCACCGGGCGCGGCAGCTGCGGACGCTTCTCGACGCCGCGCGGGCGCTCGTCGCCGAGGAGGGCATCGAGGCGCTGTCGCTCGCGGCGCTGGCCAGGCGCGTTGGGCTGTCGCGGCCGAGCCTGTACGAGTACTTCCGGTCCAAGGACGACCTCGTCGCCGCGGTCGTCGAGGAGGAGCTGCCCCGGTGGGCGTCGCTCGTCGAGCAGGCGCTCGCCGGTCCGGACGACCTCGGCGGCAAGGTCGCGGCCTACATCAGGGCCCAGCTGGAGGTCATGACGGACGGGCGGCACGCCGCCGCCGTCGCCCTCGTCGAGCACGCGCTCGCCGAACCCGCCCTCGAACGCATCAGGGACGGCCACGCGCAGCTGCTGCGCCCGCTGGTCGCCGCGCTGGAGGAGAGCGGCGTCCCCGAGCCCGCGCTGCGCGCCGAGCTGGTCCAGGGGCTGGTCGACGCCGCGGCCCGGCTCGCGCAGCGCGACCCGTCCAACGCGGAGGCCGTCATCGACGCGACGCTGGCGCAGGCCGTCCGGGGCCTCGCCTGACGTCGCGCTCCTAGGCGAGAGCGGCGTAGGTGACGGACGTGAGGTCCTCGGAGATCTGCTAGAGGCGCTCGCCCAGGCCCGGACGGTCCGCGAGCGGCGGCGTGATCACCTTGGCCGGCGCGCCCCGGTACTGGAGCAGGCGGGGGCCGTAGCAGGCGCCTCCCTGCACGTCCGGGGCCGTCGCGGCGTAGAGGGACGGCAGCGCGCCCGCGGCGGCCGACTGCGCCATCAGCGCGTTGCCGAGACCGAAGACCCTCTCCATGAGCGTGCTGCCCTGCAGCTTGGGCCCGGTCTGCTGGAGGTTGGTGGCGGCGTAGCCGGGATGGGCGGCGACGCTGGTCAGCTCGGGGACGCGCCGGTCGAGCTCCTTCGCGAAGACCAGGTTCGCGAGCTTCGACTGGCCGTAGGCGGCCCACTTGCGGTAGCGGCGCTCGCCCTGCAGGTCGTCGAAACGCAGGCGGCCAGACCAGGCGAAGCCCGACGTCAGCGTGACGACGCGGGGCGCGGGGGCGGCGCGCAGCGCATCCAGGAGGAGCCCGGTGAGCGCGAAGTGGCCGAGGTGGTTGGTACCGAACTGCATCTCGAACCCGTCGGCGGTGGAGCGGCGCGGGAGCGCCATGACGCCGGCATTGTTGACCAGAAGGTCGAGGGGCGCCGTGCCGTGCCGGGCGGCGAACGTCCGGACCGACGACAGGTCGGCCAGGTCGAGCAGGCCGAGGACGACGTCGGCGCCGGGCGCGGCCGCCTTGATCCGATCCGCGGCGGCCCGCCCGCGTTCGGCGCTCCGGCAGGCCAGCACGACGGACGCGCCGCGCCGCGCGAGCCGCAGCGCGGTGTGGTAGCCGATGCCGCTGTTGGCGCCGGTGACGATCGCCCGCCGGCCGTCCAGGTCGGGGATGTCGCCGGCCGTCCATCCGCCCATGGGGCACCTCCCACGTGTTGTCGCGATTCACAAATTAGACGCGGCGCCCAATAGGGGACAAGGGCGCCCCGGTGTGGCGCGATTCACAGCCGTGGAGGTCGCCGCCGCCGGACGCGCCCCCCGGACGGGAGGGACGCGTCCGGCCGCGGGCGTCAGGCGGGGAGGTGCTTCTCGATGGCGGCGACGACCTCGGCGGACTCGGGCTCCGCCTGGGGCGCGAAGCGCGCCGCGACCGCGCCGTCCGGGCCGATGAGGAACTTCTCGAAGTTCCAGCGGATGTCGCCGGTGTGGCCCTCGGCGTCGGGCGCGCCGACCAGGCCCTGGTACAGCGGATGCCGCCCGTCGCCGTTGACCTCGATCTTCTCGGTCATCGGGAACGTGACCCCGTAGGTCGCCGAGCAGAACTCCGCGATCTCGTCGGCGGTGCCGGGCTCCTGGCCCCTGAACTGGTTGCAGGGCACCCCGAGGACGGTGAAGCCGCGTCCCGCGTACCGCTCCTGCAGCCGCTCCAGACCGGAGTACTGAGGGGTGAGGCCGCACTTGGAGGCGACGTTGACAATGAGCACGGCCTTGCCCCGGTACTGGCCGAGGTCCGCGGTCCCGCCGCGCAGGCCGTCGATCTCTACGTCGAAGACAGACATGAGGCCGATCCTAGGAGATCACTCCTGGCGACCGGCCGCCGCACCTACGTACCCGCCTACGTGTGTGTCCGCCTACGCGCCCCGCCTACGTGCCCAAGGCGTTGACGAAGGCCGCGAGCTGGTTGCCCGCCTGGCCCAGCTGGCTGAACGCGTTGTTGACCACTCCCGCCGCGTCCGTGGGGGAGCTCAGCAAGTAGAAGATGACGAAGGCGATCGCCACATAACGGAGGTTCTTCTTCATCCGTAACGCCGTCCCTGGTTGTAGCGCAACGACACAACTGACCCGATCACATTGTGCCCAGGCGCGTCTGCCCGCAAAGCGCGATTTTACTTGACGCTAGGGCCACGGCTTGCTGCCCGCGCGCGAAGAAGCCCCGCGCCATCGACGGCGCGGGGCTCCAGGGCCGATCCGAGGGGCGGGGGAGGCCGTCCCCCCACCGGAGACGGAATCGAAGCCGTCAGCTTGGGATCGCGCTCATGAACTGCGACAACGACTCGGCGGCGGTGCCGAGCCCGCTCAGGGCGTTGTTGACCAGGGTCGCCGCTCCCTCGGGCCTGCTGATGACGTACCACGCCGTGAAGGCGATGGCGACGATCTTCATATGCTTCTTGTTCATTTCAACCACCCTCCGCGATCAATAGTCTACGGAGGGTAATTCCCAAGCGGACCCGAACGATGATCAAGGGCGGTCGATGAGACGGTCAGGTCCTCTTGGCGTGCGCGGCGAGGTACTCGATGTAGAGGGGACGGAGCGCGTCCGCCAGCTCGCCCTCCCCCGCGTGCGTGAACTCCTCCAGCAGCGACAGCCCGTGGAACAGGTCGAACTCGGCGCGCTCGACCTCCCCGGTGGCCGCCGCGGCGGCGGGGATCGCGCGCAGCAGGTCCCACAGGAAGCCGACGTCGCGGCGCTCCTTCGCGAGGCTCATCGCGCGGTCGTACAGCTCCTTGGACGGCAGCTCCGCCAACTCGGCGGCACCGTCCGGCGTCTCATCCGGCATGACTCCCACCATGCCCGATTCCGGCCGGGGCAGGCGTGCCCCGGCCCCGGTCAGGTCTTCGTGATCCCGGTCAGGTCTTCGTGATGACGTCCTTCGGGATCTCCTGGTCCTGCTGGAGCGCCTCGAAGAGCCTGGACGCCTTGGACTTGTCCCAGGTGATGTACGAGCCGGCGCTCGGCGAGCTGCCGCCGCCGCCGATCGGGACCGTGGTGGTGACGCCGTCCTTGCCGCTGACACCCTTCATCGCCCACATCATGCGGACGAGGTGGTGCAGGTGGTCGCCGTCGTCCACCAGGAAGTTGCTGGTGGCGTTCGTGGCCAGCGGGATGCTCCGGAACGGGTTGAGGATCGTCCCCCAGCCGGTCGACTTCTTCATCAGCGCGCCGAAGAACTCCCGCTGCTTCTCGACCCGTTCGAGGTCGGCGCGGGCGTAGGCGCGGGTGCGGACGTAGCCGAGCGCCTGGCCGCCGTCCAGCGTCTGGCAGCCGGCCTTGAGGTCGAGGCCGGCCTTGGGGTCCTCGACGTCGTTCTTGACGCAGATGTCGACGCCGCCGACGGCGTCCACCACGCCGACGAAGCCGTTGAAGCCGATCTCGGCGTAGTGGTCGATGCGGATGCCGGTGGCCTTCTCCACGGTCTGCACGAGCAGCTTGGGGCCGCCGAACGCGAACGCCGCGTTCAGCTTGTTGGACCCGCGCCCCGGGATCGGGACGTAGGAGTCGCGCGGGAGGCTGATCAGCGACGTCCCGCCGGAGCCGTAGTGCAGCAGCATCATCGAGTCGGTGCGGCGGCCGCCCGAGAAGCCGGTCTTCAGCCGCCGCTGGTCGGCCTTGGACAGGCCCTCGCGGCTGTCGGAGCCGACGATCAGCCAGTTCGTGCCGGGCGTGTCGGCGACCCGGCCGGGGTAGTCGACGAGGACGCTCTCCCGCTTCAGCCGGGAGTCGAGGTAGAAGTACCCGCCCACGAGGAGCAGGACCAGGACGGCCGCGAGGACGCCCAGCACGCGCGGCCAGCGGCGCCGCCGCCGGCGCGGCCTGAGCGGAGGCCCCCCGTAGGCGCCGCCCTCGTCGTACCTGCGTCCGGCGAGCTGGTCTCCGGCGTACGGGTCGTCGTAAGGGTCGCCGTACGTCTCCCGCCCGTAAGCGGCGTGATGGTGCTCCGAGCGTGCGGAGTGGTCCCTGCTGCGCCCCACGCGGTCGTCCTCCTTGCGTGTCCGGCCGTCCGGCCGGCCGTCGCTCCTGGCGTGAACCCTAGTCACCCTAGGGGTTCGGGCGCGTCCCTCCACCGCATGATTCTCGACTGCTCCAAATAACCACGCTACGTGACATTCGGGGCAGACACCGTCCCTCTCAGGACGCACACTGCCCCTGGCGGACAGGACGGGTGAAGGGCGGCGCATGGGCACACGATGGCGTTTTCCACGACGTTTCCGGATACGAGGGGCAGCACCGCGGCGTCGCCCCCGGGAGGCGCCGCCCGACCCCGGCCTGCCCGAGGTGATTCTCAACTGGCACGCGCGGGACAAGGAACTCACCGAGACGGGCATGCGCACGATCGCGCGCCGGCTCCCCGCGGTGATCGCCCAGGCGTCGCGGCTGGCCTGGCGGGCGAGCCGCACCGACACGCTCGTCACGGTCGGCCTCAACCTCGCGGCCGGGTTCTTCACCGCGTTCTGGCTGCTGGCGACGACCGGCGTCCTCACCGCGCTGTTCAGCTCCGCGCCGACGCCGTCGCGCGTCCGCGACGCGCTGCCCTCGCTGGCGCTGGTGGCGGGCGCGGTCGCGCTGCGGGCCGCGCTGCAGGCGGGCGCCGGCTGGGCGCAGGCGCGGCTGGACCCGCAGGTCGAGCGGCTGGTCGAGCTGCGCCTGTACGAGGCGACGACCGCCGTGGACCTCACCGCGCTCGACGACTCCGACTTCCTGGACGACCTCAAGCGCGCCCAGGGACGCGGGCTGATGTCGGCGCCCATGGTCGTCCAGTACGCCGTGGACGTCCTCACCGCCGCCGTCGGCATGATCGCGGCGGCCGGGACCCTCGGCGTGCTGCACCCCGTGCTGCTCCCGCTGCTCCTGCTCACGGCCGTGCCGGAGGGGTGGGCGTCGGTCCGCAGCGCGCGGATGCGGTACCTGATGCTGCTCTCGCTGGTCGGCGTGACGCGCCGCAAGTGGATCCTCTCGGACCTGATGGTCGACCGCCGGCACGCCGCCGAGGTGCGCTCGTTCACGATGCGCCCGTTCCTGCTGGGCCAGTACGACCGGGCGGCGTCCTACCAGCGGCACGTCGAGCTGGACGTGGCGCGCCGCCAGACGATCGTGAAGATCACCGGCGACCTGCTGAAGGGCGTCGCGACGGCGCTCGTCTACATCGCGCTGGGCGTCATGCTGTGGAAGGGCGCGGTGCCGCTGGCGGTGGCGGGCACGGCGGTGCTGGCGATCCGGACGGGCCAGACCTCCCTGGCCAACCTGGTGTTCGCCGTCAACCACTGCTACGAGGAGGGCCTGTACTTCGGCGACTACGTGAGCTTCTGCGCCGCCGCGGAGGAACGCATCCCGCTCCGCGCGCTCCCGGCCGCGGCCGCTCCGATGGAGAAGCGCGGGCGCCTCCCGGACGACTTCGCGGACATCGTCGTCGAGGACGTCGCGTTCACCTACCCCGGCGCGGACGACCCGTCCCTCAGGGGCGTCTCGCTGCACGTGCGCAAGGGCGAGGTGGTGGCGCTCGTCGGCGAGAACGGCTCCGGCAAGACGACCCTCGCCAAGATCATGGCGGGCCTGTACGACCCGGACGCCGGCCGCGTCCGCTGGGACGACGTCCCGCTGACGACCGTGGCGCCGCAGGACGTGTGGGAGCGCGTCGCCGTCATCGCGCAGGAGTACACGCACTGGCCGATGACCGCCAGGCAGAACGTCACGATGGGCCACGGCGACGACGGGACGGGCGCCCCCGGCAACGGTGACGGCGAGGACCCGTCGATGCTCGCCGCCGCTCGCGCGTCCGGCGCGGACGAGGTCGTCGAGGGCCTCGCCCGCGGCTACGACACGCTGCTGGACCGCCGGTTCAAGGGCGGCGCGGAGCTGTCGGGCGGGCAGTGGCAGCGGCTCGCCGTCGCCCGCGGCTTCTTCCGGGACGCGCCGCTGCTGATCTGCGACGAGCCCACCGCCGCCCTGGACGCGCGGGCCGAGCACAACCTGTTCGAGCGGATCCGCACGCACGCCGACGGCCGGACCGTCCTGCTGATCACGCACCGGCTCGCGAGCGTCCGCTACGCCGACCGGATCTACGTCCTGGAGCACGGCCTGGTCATCGAGGAGGGCGACCACGCGGCGCTGATGGCCCGCGGCGGCCTCTACGCCGACCTGTACTCCCTGCAGGCCGCCGCCTACGGAGCCGAGGATCCGCAGGCCGCCGGCTAGCCGCGGCCGGCTGGATACGCGGCCGGCTGGATACGCGGCCGGCTAGATGTAGGGGCCGAAGCCGGCGCGGCCGAAGCCGATGCCGGGCTCGGGCGGCGGGGCGTCCGGCAGGTCCTCGGGGCGCAGCAGCCCGACCTCGGCCGGGTCGATCCCGGCGGGCGTCTCGTCGTCCTTGGCGGTGATGCGCTGCGCCTGCCGGGAGATCGCCGCCTCCAGCAGGTTCCGGACGAGCCTGGCGTTGCCGAACGAGGCGTCGCGCGGATGGGCGGCGACGACGCGGCGCAGGCCGTCCAGGACGCCGGGCGCGAGCGCGAACCCGGCCTCCGCCGCCATGAACTCGAAGATCGTGACGAGCTCGTCGGCGGAGTAGTCCGGGAAGCGCAGCACCTTCGGGAACCGGGACTTCAGGCCCGGGTTGGCGTCCAGGAACCCCTCCATCTCCGCCTCGTAGCCCGCGACGATGACGACCAGGTCGCCGCGGTGCTCCTCCATCAGCCGCAGCAGCTCGGCGACGGCCTCGTGGCCGAAGTCGCGGCGGTCGCCGCTCGCCGACGTCAGCGCGTACGCCTCGTCCACGAACAGGACGCCGCCGAGGGCGCGCTCGACCGCGCCCCGCACCCGCGGCGCGGTCTGCCCGATGAACTCGGCGACGAGGTCGGCGCGGGTGACCTCCACCAGATGGCCGGACGACAGCAGCCCGAGCCGCGCGTAGACGGCGGCGACCAGCCGCGCGATCGTCGTCTTGGCCGTGCCGGGGTTGCCCGTGAACACCATGTGCCGGGACGGCGCCGCCGGGGCCAGCTTGGCGTCGCGCCGCAGCTGCTCGGCGCGGACCTCGGCGACCAGCCCGGCCACCTCCCGCTTGATGTCGGCCAGGCCGATCAGCCGCTCGATCTCGGCGAGCGGCTCGCCGGGCACGTCGTCGCGGGCGCGGCTGAGCGTACTGGGGACGTCCTCCGGCAGGATCTCGTCGAGCGACTCGGTCTCGTCGACGATGCCGTCGGCGAGGACGCGGCGGCCCTGCATCGCCACCGCCCGGTCCAGCAGGTGGATCATGGCGCGGGCGTTGCCGAACCCGCGCTCGCGCGGCGCGCCCTCGGCCAGCTCGCGGACCCGGTCGAGGACGCCGGGCGCCAGCTCGAAACCGGCGTCGGCGGCCTTGGCGGCGAACACGTCGACCAGCTCGTCCTCGGTGAGGTCGGGGAACAGGACGGTGCGGGGGAAGTAGGCGGCCAGGTCGGGATGCGATTTCAGCAGCCCGTTCAGCTCCGCCTCTGGCCCGGTCAGCACGACGACGAGGTCCTCGCTGTGGGCCTGGACGCCGGTGAGCAGCACGTCCAGGACCTCGCGCCCGCGGGCGGCGTCGGTCGCGGCCGACACCAGCGCGTGCGCGTCGCGGACGACCAGCACGCCGCCGTGGGCCTGCTCCACCGCCCGCCGGACCCGCAGGACGCTCTCGCTGGCGTACTCGCCGAGCAGGTCGGCGCGCTCCACCTCGACCAGGTGCCCCGACGACAGCACCCCGAGATCGGCGTAGAGCCGGCCGAGGATGCCCGCGACCTTGCTCTTGCCGGTGCCGGGGTTCCCGGCGAACACCAGGTGCCGGGGCCGCGTGCGCGCCGTCATCCCGGCTTCCCGGCGCAGGCGGGCGGCCTTGGCCTCGGCGACCAGCGCGTCCACCTCCCGCTTGGCGGGCTCGATGCCGGCGCAGGCGGCGAGCTCGGCCAGCGGGTCGGCGTCGGCGGGGCCGCCGGGGATGATCCGCTGCGGCAGGTCCGCCGCCGTGATCTCCGGCGGGCCGGCGGGCTCGGCGCCGTCCAGGCCCTCCGCGTCGTCCTGCGCCTTGGCGTCGTCCTTCTCGGCGCGCCGGACGGCCGCGCCGACGGCCTCCCCCGCCAGGTGCTCCACCAGCCGCGCGCCGCGCAGGTTCAGCAGCGGCGGGGTGCGGCGCAGCATGCCGCCGGCGGTCGCGGCCACGTCCGGGGCGGCGCGCGATCCGCGCCGCGCGACGGCCAGCGTGAACAGCTCGGCGAAGTCGTCCTCGCCGAAGTCGCGCGTGCGGGCCACGTCGAACGCCCGGACGAGCGCCGGGTTGGCGTCGAACAGCCGCCGGTCGCCGCCGGGGCGGCTCAGCGCGACGACGTTGAGGGACGGCGAGCGCGCCATGAGCCGCCGCAGCTCCTCCACGGCGGCGGCGCCGCACCGCTCGTGCGCGGCGAGCTTCTCCAGGTCGTCGATGACGAGGAGCATCCGCGCGTCGAGGCAGTCGCGGACGCGGGTCTGCAGCCACAGGACGGCGTCGCTCACCCCGAGCGACGCGAACACCTGGTCGGAGATCCACAGCGCCTCGCGGACCGCGCCGGCCTCGGCGAGCCGCCGCTCGACGGCCTCGGCGGCGGTGCCCTTGCCGGTGCCCTCCGGGCCGGCGATCAGCAGCCGCACGGGGCGCTCGCCCGCGAGCCGCGCGGCGACCGCGTCCTGGAGCGCGCGGGACAGCTCGGGCTGCCCGACGAGCGCGTCCGCGACGTCCTCGCCGCGTTCGGGGCGTGGCCGCTCGCCCTCCCCGCTCTGCCGGGCCCCGGTGCCGCCGAGCGCCTCGCCGAGCGGGTTGAAGACGCGCCGCATCGTGAACAGCCGCCGCAGGTCGGCCTGGAACAGGCGGACGGGCACGCGGCAGCGCGGGCTCACCGGCGCGTCCGGCAGGCCCTGGACAGCCCCGGTGACGCGCACGGCCATGTCCAGCCAGGCGCGGGCCGCGTCGGCCTCCCCCGCGACGAGGCCGCGGGCCAGCCACGAGCGCACGTCGTGCTGCCACGCCTCGGAGGAGAACCCCTCGCGCGCCGCGCGGAGCCGCTCCCCCACGTTCTCGTAGCGGGCCGTGCCGAGCACCACCGCCAGCTCGGCGGGGACGACCTGGGCCTCGGCGGCCAGCAGCAGTTTGGCGAGCGCGTCGTCGGGCTCGTCGCCGTCGGAGACCGTCCCGGCCAGGTGCTCGTGCGCGGCGTCCAGCCCGGCGCACGCCCACCCGAGGTACCCGACCGGCCCCGCCAGCTCGGGCAGGACGGCCAGCTCGGCGTCGGTCAGCTGCCCGGTCCACGCGTCGTCCAGCCGCGCGTTCGGGACGGTCATGTCCGCCTCGCGCAGCTCGGGGTCGGCGGCCCGCCGGTCGAACAGGTCCATCAGCGCCCGCCGGCGGCGCTCCACCGGCTCCAGGCCCTCGAAGACGTCCAGGCCCGCCCGCGCCAGCTCGAACATCACCGCGCGCCGCTCGCGGTCGTTCCCGGCCGGTTCCGGCAACCACAGCCCCGGCGGCCGCCAGCGCCCGCCCTGCGTGAACCACGCCGTCGGTTCGCGGACGGCCGACTCCGGCGTCGCGAGGAACGCCGACAGCAGCTCGTAGTCGACGTCGCCGCGGGACCCGCCGCGGACCGCGGACGCGCCGAGCAGGAACGTCAGCAGCGACCACTGCTCGGCCCCGGCGGCGCTGGTGTCGTCCCCGTAGAAGTCGCTGAGCTGCCGTGTCAGCACAACGGCCCGCTGGTCCCGGTTGTACTCGAGCGCGCGTTCGCGCATCTCGTCGTACAGGCCGTCGGGCACCCGCCAGGGCCCGTACGCGTAAACGTCGAGTACGGGCTCCTCGGTGAGCAGCACTTCGAGATGGTCCGGCAACCGGGGGGAACTCACCTGGGGGTCCTTCTCCTACGACAGGGGGTCGGGGTGTGGG
>NZ_VCKW01000221.1 GCF_005889715.1 Actinomadura soli | reverse complement strand
CCCCCAAAACAAGGTGCTCGGCCCCCACGGAGCGCGACACCCCTCGACATCACCGGCTTGTACGAGCGCCTCCTAGCCCAGGGATACGACTACGGTCCCGCCTTCCGGGGTGTCCAGGCCGCGTGGCGGGACGGCGACGACCTCTACGCCGAGATACACCTGGCACCCGACCAGCAGGCCCAGGCATCGCAGTACGGACTTCATCCGGCGGCGCTGGACGCGGCCCTCCACCTGGCCGTCCTAGACGACGACGGCGATGGCGCTGCCCCGCGTCCGCCCCGGCTCCCCTTCACCTGGGCCGGTGTCACGCGCCATGCCATCGGTGCGTCGGCCCTGCGGGTCCGGCTGAGGCCGGTGGGGGCTGACACGGTCGCCCTGGAGATCACCGACCTCGACGACGCCCCGGTGGCGTCGGTCAAGGCGCTGACCCTGCGCCCGGCGGCCCTGCGGGACTCGTGGTTCACGGTCGAGTGGAACCCTGTGCCGGACGGCGCCGCCGCCGATGCCCCCGAGACGGTCGTCCACGAGGTCACCGGCGACGAGCCGCACGCTAACGCGCGCGAGGTGCTCGGCGTGCTCCAGGAGTGGCTGGCCGAGGATTCCCAGAGCGACCGGCGTCTCGCCGTGGTCACCACCGGTGCGGTGGCGGTCGCCGCCTCCGACAAGGTGCCCGGGCTGGCCGCGGCGCCGGTGTGGGGCCTGGTCCGTTCCGCGCAGTCGGAGCATCCCGGCAGGTTCGTGCTCGTCGACACCGACGATCCGGCGTCCGACACGGTCGCCCGGGCGCTGGCCACCGGCGAACCCCAGGTCGCGGTGCGCCAGGGGTCCCTCTACGTCCCGAGGCTGGCCCGGGCGGCGGACGCCCCGTCCCGCGCCATCCCGGCTCTGGCGGGGACGGTGCTCGTCACCGGCGGCACCGGCACCCTCGGCCGCCTCGTCGCCCGCCACCTAGTGACCCGCCACGGAGCCCGCCACCTCCTGCTGGTCAGCCGCACCGGCCACGACGACGCGCTGAAGACCGAACTGACCGCGCTCGGCGCCGAAGTCACCATCACCGCCTGCGACGTCACCGACCGCGACGCGCTCACCCACCTCCTCAACACCCTCGACCACCCCCTCTCCGCCGTCATCCACACGGCCGGAGTCCTCGACGACGCCACCGTCACCGCGCTCACACCCGACCAGCTGAACCGAGTCCTGCGTCCCAAGGTCGACGCAGCCCTGGTCCTGGACGAACTCACCCGCGACCTTGACCTGTCCGCGTTCGTGCTGTTCTCCTCGGCGACCGGGATCCTCGGCAGCCCCGGCCAGGGCAACTACACCGCCGCCAGCACGTTCCTGGACGCCCTCGCCGCGCGCAGGCGCTCCGCCGGGCTGCCCGCCGCCTCGCTCGCCTGGGGGCTGTGGGGCGAGACGGGCGGCATGACCGGCCATCTGAGCGAGCGCGACCTGGAGCGGGTGAGACGGGGCGGCCTGCTGCCGCTGGCGACCGGCGACGCCCTCGACCTCCTCGACACCGCCCTCGCCGGTGCCCCGCCGCTGGCGGTCCCGGCCAGGCTGAACCTCGCGGCGCGGACCCAGGACGGGGCCGTTCCCCCGCTGCTGCGGGGGCTCGTGCGGGTCCCGCGGCAGCCTCGCGCGGCCGCCGTCTCCGGGGAGCCGTGGGCGCGGCGGCTCGTCCCGCTGCCCGCCGCCGAACGGGACGAGCTCGCGCTGAGCCTGGTGCGCGCCGAGATCGCCGAGGTACTCGGCCACGCCTCGCCGGACACCGTCGAGACCGGCCGCGCCTTCAAGGACCTGGGGTTCGACTCCCTCACCTCGGTCGAGCTGCGGAACCGGCTGAGCACGGCGACGGGGCTGCGGCTCGCGGCCACCGCCGTGTTCGACCATCCGAGCCCGGGCGCCCTGGCCGCCCACCTCCTCACCGAGGCACTGGGCGCCGCTCCCGAGGCCGTGCGGGTGACGGCGGCGGCGCCGTCCGCCGAGCCGATCGCGATCGTGGGCATGGCCTGCCGCTATCCCGGGGGCGTCGCCTCGCCGGAGGGGCTGTGGCGGCTGGTCTCCGAGGGCACCGACGCCGTCGGCGCGTTCCCCGGCGACCGCGGCTGGGACCTGGACGGCCTCTTCGATCCCGACCCCGACCATCCGGGGACGTCCTACGCGCGGGAAGGCGGGTTCCTGTACGACGCGGCCGAGTTCGACGCCGGGTTCTTCGGGCTCTCGCCACGCGAGGCCACCGCGATGGACCCGCAGCAGCGGCTGCTGCTGGAGATCGTGTGGGAGGCCGTCGAACGCGCCGGAATCGACCCGCTGTCGCTGCACGGCAGCGACACGGGCGTCTTCGCCGGGATCATGTACGGCGACTACGGAACCCGCCTGAAGCAGGCTCCGCGCGAGGTCGAGGGCTATCTCGGCAACGGCAGCCGCGGCAGCATCGCCTCCGGCCGCATCGCCTACACCCTCGGGCTGGAGGGGCCGGCCGTCACCGTGGACACGGCGTGCTCCTCGTCGCTGGTCGCGCTGCACCTCGCGGGGCAGGCGCTGCGCAACGGGGAATGCTCGCTCGCCCTCGCGGGCGGGGCCACCGTCATGGCCACCCCCGCCACGTTCGTCGAGTTCAGCCGGCAGCGCGGCCTGTCGCCGGACGGCCGGTGCAAGGCGTTCGCCGCGTCCGCCGACGGCACCGGCTGGGCGGAGGGGGCGGGGATGCTCGTCCTGGAGCGGCTGGACGACGCCGTCCGCAACGGGCACCCGGTGCTGGCGGTGGTCCGGGGGTCGGCGGTCAATCAGGATGGTGCCAGCAACGGCCTGACCGCGCCCAACGGCCCCTCGCAGGAACGCGTCATCCGCCAGGCGCTGGCCGCCGCCCGGCTCGGTCCGGCCGACGTCGACGCCGTGGAGGCGCACGGCACCGGCACCCCTCTGGGCGACCCCATCGAGGCGCAGGCCCTGCTCGCCGCCTACGGGCAGGACCGGGACGCGGACCGTCCCCTGTGGCTGGGGTCGCTGAAGTCGAACATCGGCCACGCGCAGGCCGCGGCCGGGGTCGGCGGCGTCATCAAGATGATCCAGGCGATGCGGCACGGCGTCCTCCCCCGGACCTTGCACGCCGACGAGCCCTCCCCGCACGTGGACTGGGACGCGGGAACGGTGCGGCTGCTCACCGAAGAGCGTCCGTGGACGACCGAGACGGGCAGGGCTCGCCGCGCGGGCATCTCCTCGTTCGGCATCAGCGGCACCAACGCCCACGTCATCATCGAGCAGCCGGACATCACGCCGGAGCCGGACGACGACGCCCCGGAGCCGGGCGACGGGTCGTCCGCGCCTGGCATCGGCGCCGTGCCACTGTTCGTCTCCGGGCGGGACGAGCCGGGGCTGCGGGCCCAGGCCGAGCGGTTGCATGACCGGCTGGCCGGAGACCCCGGCCTCTCCCTGACCGACGTCGGTTACTCCCTGGCCACCACCCGGGCCGCGCTCCCCCACCGCGCCGCCGTCGTCGCAACCGACCGTACCGAGGCCCTGCACGGCTTGGGCGCCCTCGCCCGCGGGGAGACGGCACCGCATGTCGTTCTGGACACGAGCGCGGCACCGTCCGGTAAGACGGCGTTCCTGTTTCCCGGGCAGGGCAGCCAGCGCCCGGGCATGGGCCGCGAGCTGTACGAGCGGGTACCGGCCTTCGCGCGGGCGCTGGACGAGGTCTGCGCCCACTTCGAGGCCGAACTGGACCGTCCGCTGAGGGACGTGCTGTTCGCCGCGCCGGACACCCCCGACGCCGGCCTGCTGCACCAGACCGCCTACGCCCAGCCGGCCCTGTTCGCCATCGGGACCGCCCTCTTCCGGCTCGTCGAGAGCCGGGGCCCGGCACCCGGCCACCTGCTCGGGCACTCCATCGGCGAGATCACCGCCGCGCACGCCGCCGGGGTGCTGTCCCTCCCGGACGCCTGCACGCTCGTCGCCGCCCGGGGCAGGCTCATGCAGTCCGCCCGGGAGGGGGGCGCGATGGCCGCGCTCCAGGCGTCGGAGGAGGAGGTCCTGGAGTCGCTGGACGGATACGGGGACGCGGCCGCCATCGCCGCCGTCAACGGCCCCCGTTCGGTGGTCGTCTCCGGCGACGAGGCCGCGGTCCGCGAGATCGCGGAGGTGTGGCGGGCCGAGGGCCGCAAGACGAGGCGGTTGCAGGTCAGCCACGCGTTCCACTCGCCGCACATGGACGAGGTGCTGGAGCCGTTCCGCGCCGTGGCCGAGCGGCTCACCTTGCAGGAGCCGCGCATTCACGTCCTCTCCAACGTCACCGGTGAGCCCGCCACTGCCGCGCAGCTGCGGTCGCCCGCCTACTGGGCGGAGCACATCCGCCGGCCCGTCCGCTTCCACGATTGCGTGCGGTTCCTGGAATCCCACGGGACCACCGAGTTCCTGGAGCTGGGCGACGGCGTGCTCTCCGCGATGGTCCAGGACTGCGCGGCGGGCGAGACGGGCGCGGTCGTCCCGCTGCTGCGGGCGGGGCGCTCCGAGCCCGGCACCGCGACGGCGGCGCTGGCCCTCCTGGCTCTGCGGGGTCACGCCTTGGACCCGGCGGAGGCGTACCCGGGGGGCCGCGCGATCGAGCTGCCCACCTACGCCTTCCGCCGCAGGCGCTACTGGCTCGACGCGCCGCCGGTCCCGGGGGACGCGGCCGGGCTCGGGCTCCGCGCGGCGGACCATCCGCTGCTGGGCGCCGCGGTCCGGATCGCCGACCGGGACGCCCACCTGTTCACCGGCTGGATCTCCCTGCGGACCCATCCGTGGCTGGCCGACCACACGGTGCGGGGCTCGGTGCTCGTGCCCGGCACCGGGCTGCTGGAACTCGCGCTGCACTGCGGGGAACACGTCGGCTGCGAGCGGGTGGAGGAACTGACCCTGACGGCCCCGCTGGCGATCCCCGAGAACGGCGGCGTCCAGGTGCAGGTCGTCGTGGCCGAGCCCGACGCCTCAAACGGGCGGCGGCTCGACGTGTACTCCCGCCCGGACGCCGAGGGCCCGGAGGCGGCCTGGGCACCCCTCGCCAATGGACGGCTGGTGCCTGCGGCCGACGAGACGCCTTCGGAGCCCGCGCAGGTGTGGCCGCCGATGGACGCCGTCGAGATCGAAGTCGGCCGGGTCTACGAGCGAGCGGCGGCCGTGGGGCTGGGCTATGGCCCGGCGTTCAGCGGGCTGCGCCGCCTGTGGAAGGCGAAGGACGAGGTGTTCGCCGAGGTGGCGCTGGACGAGGACGCGCAGTCGGACGCGGACGGGTTCGTACTTCATCCCGCCCTGCTGGACGCGGCCTTGCACCCGTTGCTGCCCGGCCTGCTGGACGCTGACACACCGGCGCGGCTGCCCTTCGTCTGGAGCGGGGTGCAAATGCATACGGCGGGTGCGACCGCCCTGCGGGTTCGCATGGCCTTCACCGGTGCCGACACCGTGTCCCTCACCGTCACCGACCCCGCCGGGGTGCCGGTGGCCCATATCGACTCCCTCTCCCTGAGGCCCCTGGCCCAGGACGATCCGGCCGCCACGTCCGACGACGGCCTGTACGCCCTCGCGTGGCCCGCGCTGGAGACCACCGGCTCCCGTCCGGCCCTCCCCCGCTGCGCCGTGATCGGCGGCGACGCCCACGGCCTGGATCTCGGCCCCTCAGCAGAGCGGTACGCGGACGTGGACGAGCTCCTGGCATCGGACACGATGCCGGGCGTCGTGGTGGCGCCACTGACGGGCCGTGGCGACGGCGACGATGACGTCCCGGCGGCGGCCCGGGCAGCCGCCGCCCATGTCCTGACCCTGATCCGCTCCTGGCTGGCCGAGGAACGGCTGGCCGCCTCCCGGCTGGTCCTGCTCACCCGCGGCGCGGTGGCCGCCCACGACACCGACCGGGTCGAGGATCTGGTCCACGCGGCCGTCTGGGGCCTGGTCCGCTCCGCCCAGTCGGAGCACCCCGGCCGTTTCACACTCATCGACACAGACGGCTCTAAAGGGCCGGCGGCCGAGCTGGTGACCTCGGCGGAACCGCAGTTGGCCTGGCGCGACGGGCGGGCACTCGTGCCCCGGCTGACCCGCGCCCGCGCCCGCGCCGGGCACGATGACGGCACCGGGCACGGCAAGGGCACCGGGCGTCCCGCCTGGGACCGGGGCACCGTGCTGATCACCGGGGCCACCGGGGCGCTCGGCGGCGTCCTGGCCCGGCACCTGGCGGCCCGGCACGGCGCCCGCCACCTGCTGCTGGTCAGCCGACGCGGCGAACACGCCCCTGGGGCCGATGAGCTGCGCGAGGAGCTAGTGGAGCTGGGCGCCGAGGTGACGTTCGCCGCCTGCGACGCCGCCGATCGCGAGGCGCTGGCCGCCGTGCTGGCGAAGATCCCCGACGACCTTCCGCTGACCGCCGTCGTGCACACCGCGGGCGTCCTCGACGACGGTGTCATCGAGACGATGACCGGCGAGCGGCTCGACCGCGTCCTGCGTCCCAAGATCGACGCGGCCTGGAACCTCCACGACCTCACCGCCGGCCGCGACCTCACGGCCTTCGTGCTGTACTCCTCGCTCGCCGGGGTGCTGGGCACGGCGGGCCAGGCCAACTACGCCGCGGGCAACGCCTTCCTCGACGCCCTCGCCGCCCACCGCCACGCAAGGGGGCTGCCCGCCACGTCCCTCGCGTGGGGCCTGTGGACGGAGACCAGCACCCTGACCGGGCATCTCGGCGGCGTGGACCGGCAGCGCATGTCCCGCCTGGGACTGGTTCCGCTGTCGTCCACCGAGGCCATGGCGATGTTCGACGCCGCCCCGGCGGCCGCGCGTCCCGCCCTCGCCCTGGCCAGGCTCCGCCCCCACCCGGGGATCGAGGCACCGCCCGTGCTCAGCGGCCTGCTGCCCGCGCCCCGGCGGCGGCGTTCGGCCGCCGCCACCGCAGGTGGCGCCGCGGAAGCGCCGCCGCTCGCCGAGCGGTTGAAGGGCCTCCCGCGGGCCGATCAGGAGCGCGCGCTCACCGA
The DNA here is from genome assembly GCF_005889715.1 of Actinomadura soli. GTDB lineage: Bacteria > Actinomycetota > Actinomycetes > Streptosporangiales > Streptosporangiaceae > Spirillospora > Spirillospora soli. The sequence continues at coordinate 7,037 of NZ_VCKW01000221.1, read as the reverse complement.
TCTCGTGCGCGCCCACGTCGCGGGGGTCCTCGGGCACACCCACGCGGCCGGGACGGCGGACGACCGGGCGTTCCGGGACATGGGCTTCGACTCGCTGACCGCCGTCGAACTCCGCAACCGGCTCAACACCGAGACCGCCCTGCGCCTGCCCACCACCCTCGTCTTCGATCACCCCACCCCGCACGCCCTGACCGCCTATTTGCGGGAGCGGCTGGAGCTGGACGACGGGCCGGCCGGCGCGTCCGTCCTCGCGGAACTCGACCGCGTCGAGGCGGCGATCCACGCGGCGGGCGGCCTCCGCGACGGCGTCACCGCCCGGCTCCGGGAACTGCTGAAGCTGGCGGAAACGGCCGCCGAGGCGACCGCCGACAAGGATCTCGATTCCGCCACCGACGACGAGCTGTTCGCACTCGTCGACGAACTGGAGTGAGCTGAGCGCACGTGGCTGACAAGGACAGACTCCGCGAATACCTCAAGCGGGCCATCGCCGACGCGCGGGAGGCCCGCAGGCGCCTGCGCGAGGTCGAGGACAAGCAGCACGAGCCGGTGGCGATCGTGGGGATGGCCTGCCGCTACCCGGGGGACGTCCGTACGCCGGACGACCTGTGGCGGCTGGTCGCCGACGGCCGGGACGCCGTCTCGGGGTTCCCCACCGGGCGCGGCTGGGCACCGGATCTGCACGATCCCGACCCCGAGCGGCTCGGCAAGTCCACGACCGCGCGCGGCGGCTTCCTCCACGACGCAGACCTGTTCGACGCGGACTTCTTCGGCCTGGCCCCGCGCGAGGCGCTCGCGGTGGATCCGCAGCAGCGGCTGCTGCTGGAGACGTCGTGGGAGGCGATGGAGAACGCGAGCTTGGACCCGGAGTCGCTGCGCGGCAGCCGGACCGGGGTGTTCGTCGGCGTGATGTACAGCGACTACGGTTCGCGCCCGAACCTGCCGCGGGAAGGGGTCGAGGGGTACCTGTTCAGCGGCAGCGCGGGCAGCATCGCCTCCGGCCGCCTCGCCTACGCGTTCGGCCTGGAGGGCCCCGCCGTCTCCGTCGACACCGCGTGCTCGTCGTCGCTGGTGGCGATGCATCTGGCCGCGAACGCGCTGCGGCGCGGTGAGTGCGCGCTGGCGCTCGCGGGCGGCGCGACGGTCATGTCGACGCCGACGGCGTTCATCGAGTTCTCCCGGCTGCGCGGCCTCTCACCGGACGGCCGGTGCAGGTCGTTCGCCGACGACGCCGACGGCACCGGATGGGCCGAGGGCGTCGGCGTGCTGGTGCTGGAGCGGTTGTCGGACGCGGTGCGGAGCGGCCACCGGGTGCTGGCGGTGCTGCGCGGGTCGGCGGTCAACTCCGACGGGACGTCCAACGGCCTGACCGCGCCGAACGGCCCGGCCCAGGAGCGGGTGATCCGCGACGCGCTGGCCGCGGCGCGGCTGGCCCCGAGCGACGTCGACCTGGTGGAGGGGCACGGGACCGGCACACGGCTCGGTGACCCGATCGAAGCCCAGGCGGTGCTGGCCACCTACGGCCGGGACCGGGAGGCGCCGGTCTGGCTGGGGTCGCTGAAGTCCAACCTGGGCCACGCCCAGGCGGCCGCCGGGGTCGGCGGGGTCATCAAGGTGATCGAGGCGATGCGGCACGGCACCGCGCCGAAGACGCTGCACGTCACGACGCCGACACGGCACGTCGACTGGTCCTCGGGCGCGGTGGAACTGCTCACCGAGGCCCGGCCCTGGCCGCGCGGAGACCGGCCGCGCCGCGCCGCCGTGTCGTCGTTCGGTTTCGGCGGGACCAACGCGCACGTCATCATCGAGGAGCCGGAGGCCGCCGACCCGGAGCCGGTGCCCGCGACGAGGCCGCTCCCCTGGGTGGTGTCCGCGCGCACGCCGGAGGCGCTCGCCGAGCAGGCCCGCAGGATCGCCGGCGCCGCCCCGGCGACCGAGGACGCGGCGTTCACCCTCGCCACCCGGACGCCGATGGAGTACCGCGCCGCGGCCGTGAGCACGGCGGAGCTGCCTGAGGCCGTGCCGGTGAGATCGGCGGGCGGGCGGACGGCGTTCGCGTTCACCGGGCAGGGCGCGCAGCGCACCGGCATGGGCCTGGAGCTGGCCGACGCGTACCCGGTCTTCGCCGCGGCGTTGGACGAGGTGTGCGGCGCGTTCGGCACCCGGGTGCGCGAGGCGATCGCCTCGGGTGCGGGACTGGACGGCACCGAGCTGGCGCAGCCCGCGCTGTTCGCCGTCGAGGTGGCGCTGTTCCGGCTGCTGGAGTCCTGGGGCGTCCGGCCCGACGTGCTGGTCGGCCATTCGATCGGCGAGCTCGCCGCCGCCCATGCCGCGGGCGTGCTCTCGCTCGCGGACGCGGCCAGGCTGGTGACCGCGCGCGGCGACCTGATGGGCGCGCTGCCGCCCGGCGGGGCGATGCTGGCGGTCGAGGCGTCCCCGGACGAGCTGGACCTGCCCGGCGACGTGGCGGTCGCGGCGGTCAACGGCACGCGGTCGATCGTCCTGTCCGGCCCGCGGGACGCCGTGCTCGCGTTCGAGGGGCACGGGCGGCGGACCAGGCGGCTCACGGTCAGCCATGCGTTCCACTCGCCGCTGATGGAGCCGATGCTGGACGGTTTCCGGGAAGTGGCCGCCGCGCTCACCTACCACGAGCCGCGGATCGCGGCCGTCTCCACGGTCACGGGACAGACCGCCGACCAGTGGACCGGCCCGGAGTACTGGGTCGGACAGGTACGCGCCACCGTCCGGTTCCACGACGCCCTGGGCACGCTCCTCGCCGAAGGCGTGCGCACGCTGGTGGAGATCGGCCCGGACGCCGTCCTGACCGGTATGGCCGCCGCCGCCACGGACGACCTGCGGACGGTGCCGCTGCTGCGGGCGGGCCGGTCCGAGCCCCACGCCATCGCCGAGGCGCTCGGCGCGCTCTACACCCACGGGGTCCCGGTCGACTGGCGCGCGGTCTTCCCCGACGCCCGTCCCACCGAAATGCCCACGTACGCGTTCCAGCGCAAGCGGTTCTGGCTCGAACCGGCCGGTGGCGGCGACGTGACGGCGGCGGGCCTGCGGTCGGCCGGGCACCCGCTGCTCGGCGCGTCCGTCGACCTGGCCGACGGAACGTCGACCGTGCTGACCGGCAGGCTGTCCACCGGCGCCCACCCGTGGCTGAACGACCACCGCGTCCTCGACACGATCGTCGTGCCCGGCACCGCCCTGCTCGAACTCGCCTCCAGCCTGGCGCCCCTCACGGAGCTGACCATCACCTCCCCGCTCGTCGTGCCGGACGACGGCGCGGTCGATGTCCAGGTCGTGATCGACGGCGACGCGATCGAGGTGTTCTCGCGCCGCGGCGACGAGCCGTGGACCCGCCACGCCGTCGGCACGGCAGGCGAGACGGGCGGAGCAAATGAGGCGGGCGACGGCTCCTACGGCGACCTGTCGGTGTGGCCGCCCGAGGCAGCGGAGCAGATCGACGTCAGCGGCGCCTACGAGGGGCTCGCCGATCACGGATACGGCTACGGTCCCGGCTTCCAGGGCCTGCGCCGTGCGTGGCGGCGCGGGGAGGAACTCTTCGCCGAGGTCTCCCTCCCGGACGAAGTGGGAAGCACCGCCGGTTTCGCGGTGCACCCCGCGTTGCTCGACGCCGTCCTGCACCCGTTGCTTCCGGGCGTCACCGGCGACAGGCCCGCGAACATACCGTTCTCCTGGACGGGAGTGCGCTTCCACGGCGAAGGCTCCATGGCGCTCCGGGCTCGGATCGTCCCGCGGGGAACCGAATCGGTCTCCCTGCTCGTGACCGACGGTGCCGGGCATCCGGTCCTGACCGTGGACGAGCTGGTGCTGCGGCCCCTCACCCGCCCGGCGCCGGGAAGCGGTCTGCTGTTCCGCCCGACGTGGCGTCCGGCGCGCATCACCCCGCGCCCGCAGCCGCTGGTCCTCGCGCACGTCGACCCGGGCGAGGGCGACGTGCCCGAGCGGGCCCGCCGCGCCGTCCACGACACGCTGTCCGCGCTGCGCGACTGGCTCTCCGGCGAACGCGCCGAGCGGCTCGCGCTCGTCGTCCGCGACGACCTCGCCCACGCGGGCGTCCGTGGCCTGGTACGCAGCGCCCAGACCGAGCATCCCGGCCGGTTCGTCCTCGCCGACCTGGTGGACGGCGACGCCGAGGCACTGACCCGCACCGACATCGGAGACGAGTCCCACGTGCGGATCAGCGGCCGCGAGATCCTCGTGCCCCGGCTGGCCCCCGTCGCCCGTTCCGCCGGGGAGGGGCCCCGGTGGGACGAGGGGACCGTCCTCATCACCGGTGCGAGCGGAACGCTCGGCTCGGCGCTGGCACGGCACCTGGTCGCCCGGCACGGCGCGCGGCGGCTGCTGCTCGTCAGCCGCAGCGGCACCGGCCCCGACATCGAGGGCGCCGAGGTGATCAAGGCGTCCTGCGACGTCACCGACCGCGCGGCGCTCGCCGGGCTTTTCGACCGCCACCGTCCCTCCGCCGTCGTCCACGCCGCGGGAGTCCTCAGTGACGGGACCCTGACGGGAATGACCGCCGACCGGCTGGACGAGGTGCTGCGGCCGAAGATCGACGCGGCGTGGCACCTGCACGAGCTGGCGGACGAGGTGTCGGCGTTCGTGCTCTACTCGTCGATGGCGGGCCTGCTCGGCGCGGCGGGACAGGCCAACTACGCGGCGGGCAACGCCTTCCTCGACGCCCTCGCCGGACACCGGCGCTCCCTCGGCCTGCCCGCCGTGTCGCTGGCCTGGGGACTGTGGGAGACCGGCAGCGCCATGTCCGAGGGGCTGTCGGAGACCGACCGCCACCGGATCGGCCGCCTCGGGCTGCGCCCCATGAGCACCGACGAGGCCCTCGCCGCGTTCGACGCCGCCACCGCCGCGGACGAGCCCGTCCTCGCCGTGACCGCCGTGGACCGCGTGGTGCTCCGCACGGCCGACCACGTCCCCCCGATGCTGCGGGGCCTCGCGCCCCGCCGGCGGGCCGAGCGTCCGAGCCTCGCGGGCGAACGGCTGGAGGCTCTGTCCGGAGCCGACCGGTCGCGGGCCCTGCTGGACCTGGTCCGCACCCATGTCGCGGCCGTCCTCGGCCACCAGGAGCCCGCGAGCGTCTCCGCCGACCGGCCGTTCACCGATCTCGGCCTCGACTCGCTCACCGCCGTGGAGCTGCGCAACCGGCTCGCGAAGGCGACGGGACGGCGGCTGCCCAGCGGCCTGGTGTTCGACCATCCGACGCCCGCCGAGCTCGCCGAGCACCTCGCGGGCACAACGGCCGCCACGGCACCGCGGACCACCCCGCGGCCGGACGATGAGCCGGTCGCGATCGTCAGCATGGCGTGCAGATACCCGGGCGGCGTGCGATCCCCCGAGGACCTGTGGCGGCTCCTCATCGACGAGCGGGACGCGATCAGCGGCTTCCCGGACGACCGCGGCTGGGACCTGGAACGGCTCTACGACCCCGACCCGGATCGTCCCGGCACCAGTTACGTGCGCGAAGGCGGATTCCTGCACGATGCGGGCGAGTTCGACGCGGAGTTCTTCGGTATGTCGCCGCGTGAGGCACTGGCCACCGATCCGCAGCAGCGGCTGCTGCTGGAGAACGCCTGGGAAGCGCTGGAACGGGCCGGGATCGACCCCCGCTCGGTGCGCGGCAGCAACACCGGCGTGTTCACCGGCCTGATGTACCACGACTACGGCACCGGCGGCCCCGTCCCCGCCGAACTGGAGGGCTACCTCACCGGCGGCACCTCCGGCAGCGTCGCCTCCGGCCGCGTCGCCTACACCCTCGGGTTGGAAGGCCCCGCGATCACCGTCGACACGGCCTGCTCCTCGTCGCTGGTCGCACTGCACTTGGCCGCTAACGCGTTACGACGCGGAGAATGCGACCTCGCCCTGGCCGGCGGCGCGACCGTGATGGCCACCCCCACGGTCTATGTCGACTTCTCCCGCCAACGCGGCCTGGCCCCCGACGGACGCTGCAAACCCTTCGCCGAAGCCGCCGACGGCACCGGATGGTCCGAAGGCGTCGGCGTCCTCCTGTTGGAACGGCTCTCCGATGCCCGGCGCAACGGCCATGAGGTCCTGGCCATCGTTCGCGGTTCGGCCGTCAATCAGGACGGCGCGTCCAACGGCCTCACCGCACCCAACGGCCCCTCGCAGCAGCGCGTCATCCGCCAAGCACTCACCCAAGCCCAGCTCCAACCGTCCGACATCGACGCGGTCGAGGCACACGGCACCGGCACCCGGCTGGGCGACCCCATCGAAGCCGAGGCTTTGTTGGAGGTCTATGGCGGTCGGGAACACCCGTTGTGGCTGGGTTCGGTGAAGTCGAACATCGGGCATGCGCAAGCAGCGGCCGGGGTCGGCGGAATCATCAAGATGATCGAGGCGATGCGGCACGGCGTCTTGCCCCGCACCCTGCACGTCGACGAACCCACCACCCACGTCGACTGGACCGCAGGCGCCATCTCACTGCTCACCCAAGCCCATCCCTGGCCCGACACCGACCACCCCCGCCGCGCCGGGATCTCGTCCTTCGGCATCAGCGGCACCAACGCCCACATCATCCTCGAACAACCACCCGCCACACCCGACCAACCCGACACCACCGACAAGCCCGAGCCGTCCGAGCCGTCCGGTCTGCTGCCCTGGGTGATCTCCGCACGCGGCACCCACGCCCTACGCGCCCACGCCACCCAACTACGGGCCCTGGCCGATCAGCCCGACACCGCGCTCAGCCAAACCGACTACGACGTCGGCCACACCCTGGCCACCTCCCGCTCCACCCTCACCGACCGGGCCGTCATCCTCGCCACCGACCGCACCGAGCTCCTCACCGGCCTGCACGCACTGCAACACGACCAGCCCGCGCCCAACCTCATCACCGGCCACACCACCACAGCCCCCCGCACCGCGTTCCTGTTCACCGGACAAGGCAGTCAACGCCCCGGCATGGGCCGCGACCTCTACGCCACCCAACCCGTCTTCGCCGCCGCCCTCGACGAAGTCTGCGACCACCTCAACCCCCACAC
>NZ_VCKW01000220.1 GCF_005889715.1 Actinomadura soli | reverse complement strand
ACGCTGGTTGGTGATCCCCAACGCGGCCAGGTCGGCGTGGGTCAGGTGGGCCTTGTTCAGGGTGGTCTGGATGACGGCGCGGGTGCGTTCCCAGATCTCGGTCGGGTTGTGCTCCACCCATCCCGCCCGGGGCAGGATCTGCTGGTGTTCGAGCTGGTGGCGGGCGACCTCGTTGCCGCCGTGGTCGAAGATCATGAAGCGGGTGCTGGTGGTGCCCTGGTCGAGCGCTCCGACGAAGTCGGCCATGCGCGGGTCCTCCTCAGGCGAACTCAGGCGAAGGAACGGGGACGGGACGGGCTCACGCCTTCTCGTACTCGGGCTCGGGCTTGGTCGGCAGGTCCGGGGAAATCGCGTCCACGGGCGGCAGGAACCGTCCGATGAGGAGCTTGTAGAGCCCGGCGCCGAGCACGCCGCCGATGAGGGGCCCGACGATCGGCACCCAGAAGTACAGGTCGCCGTGCTGGTCCCGCCACGCGTCGCCGTAGCCGGTGAGGAAGGAGGCGAGCCGGGGGCCGAAGTCGCGGGCCGGGTTGATCGCGTAGCCGGCGGCCGAGCCGAAAGCCATCCCGATCGCCACCACCACGAGGCCGATCAGGAACGGGGCCAGGTTCGCCAGCGGCGGCCTGTTGCGCGCGTCGGTGAGAACCTTGATCAGGAAGAGCAGGATGGCGGTGCCGATCACCTGGTCGCGGAACGCGCCCCAGGTGCCGACCGGAAGGCCGCCGTTGCCCGGCAGGGTCGAGAAGACGCCCTGCGACTTCATCGTCAGGCCGGGGTCGAACCTGTTGAGGATCTCGCTGTAGTTCCACCGGACGATCATCGCCGCGACGAACGCCCCCGCGGTCTGCGCGGCGATGTAGGGGACCGTCTTGCGCCAGGCGAACTCCTTGAACGTGGCGAGCGCGATGGTCACGGCCGGGTTCAGGTGCGCGCCGCTGATCCGCGCGGCGACGTACACGCCGAGCGTCACGCCGAGCCCCCAGGCCCAGGCGATGCTGTCGTGGCCGCCGAGGCTCTGCGGATCGCCGAGGCCGCTGCCGGCCACCGCCTGCGCGACGACGCCGACGCCGAACAGGATGAGGATCATGGTGCCGGCGAACTCGGCTGCGAGCTCGCCGGCGAGCGCGGGGATTCTGGGTCGTTCCGCCATGGGCACTCCTCGTGACGCTGGGCTGGACGCGGGCCCGCGAGGGTTGGGCAGGACGCTAAGGCGGGACGGAACGGCCGACAACGGGAGCCTGCCGACAATGTCGAACACTTTCCCCGAAGCCCGGTGGCGGTTACCCTCCAGTACGTGCACCTGATCACAGAATCCGGGCAGTTCGGGCCGTGTGCGACGGTCATGACGACGGGTGCCGACATTGTCGGCACCCGGTCGGCCGAACTAGCATCGGATTCGTGCCCGGACCTGTGCAATCGATCGAGCGCGCCGCCGCGATCCTGCGCCTGCTCGCCGCGAGCTCGGGCCGGCTCGGCGTCGGCGAGATCGCCGCGTCCCTGGGCCTCGCCCGGGGCACCGCGCACGGCATCCTGCGCACGCTGGAGCGCGTCGGGTTCGTCGAGCAGGACGGCGGCAGCGGCAAGTACCAGCTCGGCGCCGCGCTGCTGCATCTCGGCACCAGCTACCTGGACGTCAACGAGCTGCGGTCCCGCGCCATCAACTGGGCCGACGCCCTCGCCTCCCGCAGCGGCGAGGCCGTCCGCATCGGGACGCTCCTGGACGGCAAGGTCCTGGTCGTCCATCACGTGTTCCGTCCGGACGACACGCTCCAGGCCATGGACGTCGGCTCACTGCTGCCGATGCACGCCACCGCGCTCGGCAAGGCGCTGCTCGCCCACGACGCGAACGCCGCCGCGTCCATCCGCGACACCGTCCTGGAGTCGTACTGCCGGCGGACCATCACCGATCCGCGCGAGCTCGCACGGGCCGCCACGCGCGTGCGGGAGAACGGGTGGGCGGCCGAGATCGAGGAGCTGTCCATCGGCGAGGCCGGGGTCGCCGCGCCGATCCGCGGGCACGGCGGGCTGGTCGTCGGGGCCATCGGCATCTCCGGCGCCGTCGAGCGGGTCTGCGACGCGCGCCGCGTCCCCGAGCCGAGGCTCGTCGCGTTCGTGCGGGACGCGGCCCGCGCGGTGTCCCGGGACCTCGGCGGCTCGCGCTGGTGACACCGCGCCCGCCGGCCGCCCGGCCGCGCGTGCGGGGGGCCGGTCGTGACCGAGCGGTTCGTGATGTCGGTCGACCAGGGCACCACCTCGACGCGCTGCATCCTGTTCGACCACGCCGGACGCCTGGTGTCGGTCGGGCAGCGCGAGCACCGGCAGCACTTCCCGAAGCCCGGCTGGGTCGAGCACGACCCGATGGAGATCTGGCGCAACCTCGAACGCATCGCCCCCGAGGCGCTCGCCCAGGCCGGCGTCACCACGGACCAGATCGCGGCCGTCGGGATCGCGAACCAGCGTGAGACGACCGTCCTGTGGGACCGGCTGACCGGCGTCCCGATCGGCCGCGCCATCGTCTGGCAGGACATGCGGACCGGCGCGCTCGTCGACGAGATGGCCCGCGCCCCCGGCGCCGCCATGGTCGCCGAGCGCAGCGGGCTGCCGCTCGCCACCTACTTCTCGGCGCCGCGCGTGCGCTGGCTGCTCGACCACACGCCCGGCCTGCGGGAGCGCGCCGAACGCGGCGAGGTGCTGTTCGGCACCATGGAGAGCTGGCTGATCTGGAACCTCAGCGGCGGCGTCGACGGCGGCGTCCACGTCACCGACGTGACCAACGCCGGACGCACCCTGATGATGGACCTGCACACGCTGACCTGGGACGACGGGCTCCTCGACTTCTTCGGCGTGCCGCGGGCGATGCTGCCGGAGATCAGGTCGTCCACCGAGACCTACGGGACGGCCCGCCGCGTGTTCCCCGGCGTGCTGATCGGCGCGGCGCTCGGCGACCAGCAGGCCGCGCTGTTCGGGCAGACGTGCTTCTCCCCGGGCGAGACCAAGTGCACCTACGGCACGGGCGCGTTCCTGCTGATGAACACCGGCACCACGCCGATCACGTCGGACAACGGGCTGCTCACCACCGTCGGCTACAAGATCGGCGACGAGCCCGCCGTGTACGCGCTGGAGGGCTCGATCGCGATCACCGGCGCGCTCGTCCAGTGGTTCCGGGACGGCCTCGGGCTGATCACCACCGCCCCGGAGATCGAGACCCTCGCCCGCTCGGTCGACGACAACGGCGGCTGCTACATCGTCCCGGCGTTCTCCGGCCTGTTCGCGCCGCACTGGCGCAGCGAGGCACGCGGGATCATCGTCGGCCTCACGTCCTACATCACGCGGGGACATCTGGCGCGGGCCGTGCTGGAGGCGACCGCCTGGCAGACCCGCGAGGTCGTGGACGCGATGAACGCCGACTCCGGGCTCGGCCTGAAGGAGCTGAAGGCCGACGGCGGCATGACGTCCGACAACCTGGTCATGCAGATGGTCGCGGACATGCTGAACGTGCCGGTGGAACGCCCCATGGTGGTGGAGACGGTGTCGCTCGGCGCCGCCTACGCCGCCGGGCTGGCGGTCGGCTACTGGGCGGGGCTCGAAGGGCTGCGGCGCAACTGGCACCGCGCGGCCCGGTGGGTCCCGGCGATGGAGCCCGGACGGCGCGCCGCCGAGTACGACAACTGGAAACGCGCCGTGGAGCGCACCTTCGACTGGATCCGCACCGGCGACGACCCCACCGGGCGGCCCGATATTGTATAGAAAACTGAGGAGGGGTCGATGGGTGGTGACGCGGAGGCGTCCGAGGCGTCCGGCCGCGACGTGGTCACGGTGACCGACCACGGCGCGGCGCGCGTGGTCATGCTCAACCGTCCCGAGGCGCGCAACGCGATCGACGTCCCGACGCGGCGGCGGCTCATGGAGGAGCTGCGCCGCGCGGCGGGCGACCCCGGCGTCCGGGCGATCGTGCTCACCGGCGCGGGTGGAACGTTCTCGGCGGGCGGCGACGTCCGGTCGATGGAGGGAGCCCGGCCGGACGAGGTCAGGGCCCGGCTCGCGCCGCTGCACGAGGCCGTCCAGATCATCGCGACCTGTGCGAAGCCCGTGATCGCGGCCGTGGAGGGCGCCGCCGCCGGGCTCGGTGTCTCCTTCGCCGCCGTCTGCGACCACGTGGTCGCCGCGGAGGACGCCCGGTTCGTCGCCGGGTTCGGGAAGGTCGGCCTCGTCCCGGACGGCGGCCTGCTCTGGTCGCTGCCCCAGCGCGTCGGGATGGGCCGCGCCAAGGAGATGCTCGTCTTCGGCCGGACGGTCCCCGCGTCCCGCGCCTACGAGATCGGCCTCGCCGACTCGCTCGTCCCGTCCGGCAAGGCCCTGGACGCCGCGCTGGACCTCGCCGCCGAGGCCGCCGCCCTCGCCCCGCTCTCGGTCGCCGCCGCCAAGCGCCTGCTCGCGCGGACGGGCGACGACCTGGGACGGCTGCTGGAGTCCGAGGGCGAGGAGCAGGCCGCGCTGTTCGGCACCGCCGACTTCGCCGAGGGCCGCGCCGCGTTCGCCGAACGCCGCCCGCCCCGCTTCGAGGGCCGCTGACGATGAGATTGCAGCAGACTCACGGGCTGTCGGACGAGCAGCGGGAGATCATCGCGACCGTGCGCGCGTTCGTCGACAAGGAGATCCTCCCCGTCGCGACCGCGCTGGAGCACGCCGACGAGTACCCGCAGGCCATCGTGGACGGCATGAAGGACCTCGGGCTCTTCGGGCTGACGATCGCCGAGGAGCACGGCGGGCTCGGGGAGTCGCTACTGACGTACGCGCTCGCGGTCGAGGAACTGGCGCGGGGCTGGATGAGCGTGTCCGGCATCGTCAACACCCACTTCATCGTCGCCTGGATGATCGCCCAGCACGGCACCGCCGAGCAGCGGGCGCACTACCTGCCGAGGATGGCGACCGGGGAGATCAGGGGCGCGTTCTCGATGTCGGAGCCCGGCTGCGGCTCGGACGTCTCGGCGATCACGACGCGCGCCGTCCCGGACGGCGCCGGCCACCACGTCATCGACGGCCAGAAGATGTGGCTGACGAACGGCGCGTCCGCCAACCTCGTCGCCACCCTCGTCAAGACCGACCCCGGCGCAGGGCACCGCGGCATGACGACGTTCCTCGTCGACAAGACGCCCGGGTTCGGCGAGGTCGCGCCCGGCCTGACCGTCCCCGGCAAGATCGACAAGATGGGGTACCGGGGCGTCGACACCACCGAGCTGATCTTCGACGAGTACCGGATCCCGTCCGGTCAGATCCTCGGCGGGACGCCCGGACGCGGCTTCTATCAGATGATGGACGGCGTCGAGGTCGGCCGCGTCAACGTCGCGGCGCGCGGCTGCGGCGTCGCCAGGCGCGCCTACGAGCTGGCCCTCGCCTACGCGCGGCGGCGCGAGACGTTCGGCAAGCCGATCGCCGAGCACCAGGCCGTCCTGTTCCGCCTCGCGGAGATGGCCACCAAGGTCGAGGCCGCGCACCAGATGATGGTGATGGCCGCGCGGCGCAAGGACTCCGGCGAGCGCAACGACCTGGAATCGGGCATGGCCAAGCTCCTGGCCAGCGAGTACTGCAAGGAGGTCGTGGAGGACGCGTTCCGCATCCACGGCGGCTACGCCTACTCCAGGGAGTACGAGATCGAGCGGCTCTACCGGGAGGCGCCGATGCTGCTGATCGGCGAGGGCACCGCCGACATCCAGAAGCTGATCATCGGCCGCCGCCTGCTGGAGGACGGCTGACCGCCGCGGGCGGCGGATATCGTGACGATATGTCCAACCCCACACCCGCCTCGGCCCATCGCCGCGACGAGCTCCGTCACTTCCTGCGGACGCGCCGCGCCCGGCTCACGCCCGCCGACGTCGGGATGCCCGACGGCGGCAGGCGCCGGACGCCGGGCCTGCGCCGCGAGGAGGTCGCCGTGCTCGCCGGCGTCGGGGTGTCCTGGTACACGTGGCTGGAGCAGGGCCGCGACATCCGGGTGTCCGGGGACGTCCTGGACGCGATCGCCCGCGCCCTGCACCTGGACGACGCCGAACGCGAGCACCTGTACCTGCTCGCCGGGCTGAACCCGCCCCCGGCCGGGGCGGGCCCCGTCGAGCCGCTCACCCCGGAGCTGCGGCGGCTCCTGGACGCCTGGTCGCCCCGCCCCGCCTACGTCCGCGAACGGCACTGGAACCTCATCGCGTTCAACGACACCGCCCGCGAGGTGTTCGGCTACGGCGACACCGACCACAACTGCCTGGTCACGTTCTTCACCAGCGTCCGGTACCGGGACCTGCACATGCACTGGGCGGCCGCGGCTCCCGACGTCGTGGGGCGGTTCCGCGCCGACGCCGCCCGCTACCCCGGCGACCCCGAGTTCGCCCGGATCGCGGGCGACCTGATGGCGGTCAGCGCCGAGTTCGCGGAACTGTGGCACCGGCACGAGGTCAGCGCCGCGACGCAGGCGGTGAAGGCGATCCGGCATCCGGACGCCGGAGAGCTGGTCTTCGAGTCGACGGTGCTGCCGCTCGCCGACCGTCCCGGCCACGACCTCGTCCTGTACAACCCGCGGCCGGGGACGGGGACGCTGGAGCGCCTCGAACGCCTCACGGCCCGCCGCGGCCTGGCCGCCGCGGGCTGACCCCCAGCCTGGTGGTCCCACACCCACGATAAACGGGCACTGCCGCCCTTCCTCCGACCCCGGCACGATCATCGGCATGACGGACAACGCACGCTTCGCAGACAAGATCGCATTGATCACCGGAGGGACGAGCGGGATGGGCCTGGCCGCCGCGCGGCGGATGCTGGACGAGGGCGCGTCCGTCGTCATCACCGGACGCGACCAGGCCCGCCTCGACGCCGCGGCCAAGGACCCGGACGCCGGCGACCGCGTCCTCGCCGTGCGCGCCGACGCCGCGAGCCTGCCGGACCTGGACGCCCTCATGGAGACCGTCCGGGAACGGCACGGCCGCCTCGACGTCGTGTTCGCCAACGCGGGCATCGCCGTGTTCGGCCCGGTCGCGGAGATGACCGAGGCCGATTTCGACGACGCCGTGGACGTCAACTTCAAGGGCGTCTTCTTCACCGTGCAGAAGGCGCTCCCGCTCCTGAGCGCGGACGCCGCGATAGTGATCAACGCGTCGTGGACGCTGCACCGCGGCCTCCCGATCGGCTCGGTGTACTCGGCGACGAAGGCGGCGGTGCAGAGCCTGACCCGCACGCTCGCGGCGGAACTGGGGCCGCGGGGCGTCCGGGTCAATTCGGTCAGCCCGGGGTATATCGACACGCCGATGTACCGTGGCGCCGTCCCCGAGGACGAAGCGGACGCGATCCGCGCGCAGGTGGCGTCCGGGCGGATCGGCACGCCGGAGGAGGTGGCGGGGGCGGTCGCGTTCCTCGCCTCGGCGGACGCGGCCTACGTCAACGGCCAGGACCTGATCGTGGACGGCGGCCTGGTCGCCGCCGTCGCCGAACCCTCCCGCCTGACCATGGCGGCCTGAGAACCAGAAGGGGCAAAGTCATGAGGAATCGCAATTTCGCCGGGACCCCGGTCGGTGCGGTCGGCCTCGGCTGCATGGGGATGAGCTGGGCGTACGCCGAGTCCGAGCGGGACGACAACGCCTCGGTCGCATTGATCCGCGAGGCGCTCGACCTTGGCGTCACCTTCCTTGACACAGCCCAGCCCTACGGCGACGGCCACAACGAGACGCTCGTCGGCCGCGCGCTCGCGGGACGCCGCGACGAGGCGGTCCTCGCCACCAAGACCGGCCTCGTCGTCACGGACGTGGCGACGATGAAGATCGCCAGACGGGCCACGCCCGAGCACGTCAAGGCGTCCGCCGAGGACAGCCTTCGCCGCCTGGGCACTGATGTGATCGACCTGTACTACCTGCACCGGGTCGACCCGGCCGTGCCGCTCGCCGACACCTGGGGCGCGATGGCCGGGCTGGTCGCCGCCGGGAAGGTCCGCAGGCTGGGCCTGTCGGAGGTCAGCGTGGCGCAGGCCGCGGAGGCGCACGCGATCCACCCGGTCGCGGCCGTCCAGTCGGAGCTGTCGCTGTGGACCCGCGACGCGATGGGCGCGCCCGGCGGCATCGCGGGCACCGTCCCCGGCGACGCCCCGGCCGGTGCCGGCGGGCCGGGCGACGTGGTCTCCTGGTGCGCCGCCAACGGCGCCGCGTTCGTGCCGTACTCGCCGCTCGGCCGCGGCTTCCTCACCGGGACGGTGACCAGCGCCGACTTCGAGGCCACCGACTTCCGCGGCGGCAACCCGCGCTTCCAGGAGGAGGCGCTGAGGGCCAACCTGCGCATCGTGGACGTCGTCAGGGCGGTCGCCGAGCGCCACGGCGTGACCCCGGCGCAGGTAGCCATCGCCTGGACGCTCGCGCAGGGCGACCACGTCCTGCCGATCCCCGGCACCAAGAAGGCCCGCTACCTGCGCGACAACGCGGCGGCCGCAGACCTGGATCTCACCCCCGCCGACCTGGCCGAACTGGACGCCGTCCCCGCTGCGGTCGGCGGCCGCTACTGACGCTCTGGACCGCGTCGGCGCGGTGACCGGCCAGGCCGTGCCGCGCGGTCTCGACGCGGGCTAGGGAACGAGCAGGGCCCGCTGAGCGGCGATGGCCTCCGCCGCCTGCCGGACGATCCCGTCGATCAGGTCACCGCAGGAGGGCAGGTCGTCGATGACGCCGACGACCTGCCCGGACGCCATCACCCCCAGGTCAGGACGACCGTCCACCATGGCCGCCCTCAGCAGCATCGGCGTGTTCGCGGCCATCAGGACCTGCGACCACGACAGGTCCCTGCCGTGCCTCATCGCCTTCCCGTCAGCGATCATCTCCCGCCACGACATGCCGGACAGCTTCTTGAACCGCGCCCCGTTGCGCAGCGCCCGGACCAGGCCGCCGACCCGTCCGGAGCCTTCCAGCGCGTCGACCAGCCCGCTGCGCAGCACCCGGTGCGGCATGCCGTCCACCTGCCGGGTCACCACGGTCTCGCCGGACGTCAGGTAGACCTGCTTGACCGCATCCGGGACGGAGCTGTCGGACGTCAGCAGGAACCGGGTCCCCATCGCGACGCCCGCCGCGCCGTAGGCCAGCGCGGCGG
The DNA here is from genome assembly GCF_005889715.1 of Actinomadura soli. Lineage (GTDB taxonomy): Bacteria > Actinomycetota > Actinomycetes > Streptosporangiales > Streptosporangiaceae > Spirillospora > Spirillospora soli. The sequence continues at coordinate 4,991 of NZ_VCKW01000220.1, read as the reverse complement.
CGAGTCCGCGTCCGTCGAAGAAGCCGCCCGCCGCGATCACGGGGATGTCGACCGCGTCCACGACCTGGGGGAGCAGCAGCGTCGTCGCGACGGCGCCGGTGTGCCCGCCGCCCTCGCCGCCCTGCACGAGCACGGCGTCGGCGCCCCATCCCGCGACCTTCTCCGCATGCCGCCGTGCCCCGACGGACGGGATCACGACGACGCCCGCGTCCTTCAGCCTGGCGATCAGCTCCTTCCTGGGCGCGAGCGCGAACGAGGCGACCGCGACGCCCTCCCTGACGAGCAGGTCGACGCGGTCGCCCGCGTCGCCGGCGTCGGCCCGGAGGTTGACGCCGAACGGCGCGTCCGTGCGCGCCTTCACCTCGTGGACGGCATCGGCGAGCTGATCGAGGGTCATCGTCGCCGACGCCAGGATGCCGAGACCTCCGGCGTTCACGACGGCGGTCACGAGCCGCGGCCCCGCCACCCAGCCCATGCCCGTCTGGACGACCGGATGCCGCACGCCCGTGAGCCGCGTCAGCGGAGTGTCGAGCACCTGCTCCATCAGGACGGGACCTCCCGCTCCCGGAGCCCCTTCGGATCGAGGAGCTCGCGCATGATCCGCAGCTCCTCGCCGTCCGGCAGGCGTGTCTCCGGCACGTTCGCCGGGACGACCAGCTCGAACCCGGTGGCCGCCACCACATCGTCGACCCGCACACCGGGATGCACCGACCGGAGCCGCATCCGCTTGCCGGGGGTGGCGAAGTCGAGCACGGCGAGATTGCTCACCACGGCGCGGATCTCGTGCGCGCCCCGGTCCCAGCCGACGCCGCTCACCATGTCGACCTTCGCGGTGAACACCCGCGTCGAGTGCTTCGGCACCCAGTAGCTGGTCGGGTTCAGCAGCGTGTTGCCCGGCCCGCCGCGCACCCCGAGAAGCTGCCGCGACGGACGCTCCCAATCCCCGACGCACGAGATGTTGGTGTTCCCGTGCGCGTCGATCTGGCTCGGCCCCATCACCACATGCCGCCGCCCGTTCAGGACGAGCCACAGATGGTCCCGGAACGGCAGCCACCCCTCGGCCACCGCCGCCGACGCCCCCAACGGGACGGGCTCGGCGCTCAGCGACGGCCCCCCATCGGTGGTCAGCAGCTCCGGCGCGAACGTGGCCCGCGCCAGCCGTGACCCGAGCATCGGCACGACCCCGGCCACGGCCGCCGCGACGATCTCCCCGTCGTCCCGGAACAGATCGGCGCACGCCGCCGCACAGACCTCCGCCCTGGTCACGTCGCCCATCAGGCCTCCTCCCGCCAGACGCGGACGGCGTCCTGATAGGCGGCCTCATCACCGGACAGGAACCGCTCCCGGAACACCGCCCACTTCTCCGGATCGGCGGCCGACCGGGCGTAGTGCTTCTGGAACGCCTCGTCCCGTCCGAAGTCGGGCGCGCAGTCGGTGAAGTGCGCGCCGTTCGGCGTCTCGACAACACCCGCGACCTGCGACCGGCTGATCAGCAGCGACTGCACGGGCCCTTCCTTGGCGAATTCACCGGTGTCGACGACCCGCTCGCACGACACGTAGGTACGGTCGGCCGCCTTGGCGAAGAGATCGTCCATGTAGGGATCAGGGCCGAGGTATTGGGCGTTGCCGCGCGCGTCGGCACGATTCATGTGCACGAGCGCCACGTCCATCGTCAGCGCGGGCACGGCGACCAGTTCCCGCCCATCCTCGTAGGGTGACCTGACCGTCTTCAGCTCCGGATTGACCCTCATCACGTCCGAGCCGAGCCCGACCGGTGTGGGCAGGAACGGCAGCCGGTGCGCCGCCGCGTACAGCCCGAACATGAACATGCCCTCGTCATACTCGGTCAGCTCGATCGCCCCGGATTCCCGCGCCCGGCGGAAATGCGGCTCCAGCGGGATCGAGTCCATGGTGACGAACGCGGTGACGAGCCGTTGAACCTTTCCGGCCGCGCACAGCAATCCGACGTCCGGCCCTCCGTAGGTCACGACGGTCAGGTCCGTGACGGGGGAGCGGAGGATCGCCCGGACGAGCGCCATCGGCTTGCGCCGCGACCCCCAGCCGCCGATCCCGACCGTCATTCCGCTCTCCAGCGACCCGGCGACCTCCTCGGCGGACATCACCTTGTTCACTCGGCCCCCTTGGCGACGAAGGCGGCACGGTGCTCGTCCCCGGCGCCGACGAGGTTGAGCTCGAACGTGAACCCCTGCTCATAGCGGTAACTGCGCTTGACGTCGACCGGGTCGATCCCGTTCAGCGACTCCTTGGCGCGCCGGATCACATACCGGTCCTTGGCGGCGATGTCCGCGGCCACCTCCATGGCCTTGGCGCGCAGCCCGCCCGCCGGGACGACCTCCAGCACCGACCCGTAGTGGTGCAGCTCATCTGCCGTGACGTTCCGGCACGTGTAGACCATCGCGCGCATCAGATGCTGCGGGACGAGCCGCGCCAGATGGGTGGCGGCGCCGAGCGCACCCCGATCGACCTCAGGCAGCCCGAAGTAGGCATCGTGCGAGGCGACAACGATGTCGGCGTTGCCCGCGAGCCCGACGCCGCCCCCAAGGCAGAACCCATGGACGGCCGCGACCACCGGAACCTCGCAGTCATAGACGGCGGCGAACGCCGCGTAGCAGCCACGGTTGGCGCCGACGAGCGCACCGTGTCCCTCGCCGCTCTGGATCTCCTTGATGTCGACGCCCGCGTTGAAGCCCCGTCCCTCGGCGCGCAGGACGACCGCGCCGACCCCCGGATCGCGGCCCGCCGCGAGGACCGCGTCGGCCAGCTCGTACCAGCCCGCGACGGTGAGCGCGTTGACCGGCGGCGCGTCCACGACGATCTCGGCGACCCCGTCCAGGGTCGTGGTGGAGACTCCCATGCGCTACCTTTCCACCAAACATTTGTTAGAACAGAAGGTAGCAGAGGCTCTCAGAGGAGGCGGAATGTCATTGACGCTCGACCTGGCCGGCAAGACCGCCGTGGTCACCGGGGGCGTCCGCGGGGTCGGCGCGGGCATCAGCCGCGCCCTCCTGGACGCGGGCGCCGACGTCGTCGCGGTCGCCCGCCGCGAGCCGGAGACGCTGCCCGGGGCGGACGGCCGGACCGCGAGGTTCGTGTCCCTGGACGCCCGCGACCCGGACGCCGCACAGGCGTTCGCCGACGGCCTCGACCGCGTCGACGTCCTGGTCAACAACGCGGGCGGTGCCCCGTTCCTGCCGATCGCCGACGGCCCCGTCCGCACCCACATCAAGATCATCGAGCTGAACCTGACCGCCGCGCTGATCATGGCGCGGACCCTGCGCCCGCGCATGCTCGAACACGGCGGCGGCTCGGTCATCAACATCTCCAGCGTGAGCGGCGTCCGCCCCTCGCCCGGCACCGCCGCCTACGGCGCCGCCAAGGCCGGCCTGCACAACCTCACCCAGTCGCTCGCCGTCGAATGGGCCCCGGACATCCGGGTCAACGCCCTGACGCTCGGCATGGTCCGCACCGAACTGGCGCACCTCCACTACGGGGACGAGGCGGGCCTCCAGGCCGTCGCGGACACCGTCCCGCTGGGCCGCCTCGCCGACCCCTACGAGGTCGGCGCGGCCTGCGTGTTCCTGGCGTCCGACCTGGCGTCCTACGTCACCGGCTCAACGATCTTGCTGCACGGCGGGGGAGAGCGCCCCGCGTTCCTGGACGCCGCCACCGTCAACAAGGAGGAGCGATGATCTGCAGGGACCGGGTCGTCGCCATCACCGGAGCCGGACGCGGCCTAGGCCGAGCCCACGCCCTGGAGTTCGCCCGCCAGGGCGCCCGCGTCATCGTGAACGACCTGGGCGTAGCCCGCGACGGCACGGGCAACGCCTCCTCCGGACCAGCGCACGACGTCGTCCAGCAAATCCGATCCCTCGGCGGCCAGGCCGTAGCCCACACCGACGACATCGCCACCGATGAAGGCGCCGACGTCACCGGCCGGATCTTCGAGGCCGAGGCCGGAAAGATCTGCGTCATGGACGCCTTCCGCCACGGCCCGTCCACCGACAAGGGCGCCCGCTGGAACCCGTCCGAGATAGGCGAGGCGGTCACCGCCCTCCTGGCAAAAGCCCCCACCCCCGAATCCGTCTACGGCGCCTAAGCTCAGCGCCGCCGACACGCATCGGCGCGGTGCGACATTGCGGTGATCTTGACGACGACCGTGTCATCCTCGATGTGGATTGAGACGCGGTAGGTGTCAGCGGGGGCGGTAGTCCTGGAGGTAGCGGTGCACCTTTTCGGTGTACGGCTTGAATCTGGCGGGGACGCCGCCCTCCTTGACGACCGTCTTGGACGAACTGCGGTACGTGGCGGCCAGGTTCAGGGCCGGGTCGCCTGGGACGTTCTTCAGGTCCTTGCCCCAGTAGCAGAGGAAGCGGCCCATCGCCGGGATCGACATCTCCGGGGTGATCTGCTCGGGCCTCGGCTCGGGGTTGTTGAGGCCGCCCGGCTGCCAGGCCACGAGGACGCTCGGCGTCCACCGCGCGATGCCGTACTCGTCCTTGGCCGGGTCGGACAGGTTCGGGTTGAAGCCGCTCTCCGTCTTGAGCATCGCCGCGATCAGCGCCGGGCTCAGGCCGGGCATCTCGCACCATGTGCCCGCCTTGACGATCAGGTCGCGGTACTGGTCGGGGACGTCGGACTCGGCGCGCAGCCACCGGCCGTCCCTCCCGGCCGATGCGGAGCCGTCGTCCCCGCCCCCGGCGAGGGCCCAGAACGCACCGGCGGCCGCGATGGCCGCGGTGACCGCTCCGGCTCCGGCGATCACCATGGTCCGCCGCCGGAACCGGGGGCGTCGGCGTGCCGGTCTGGCGCGCGAGGGCTCGGGGAGCGGGTCGGTGTCGATCTCGCTGGTGGCCTCGCCGAGCGCGTTGCCGAACTCCGTGGCCGACGTCCAGCGCTGTTCTCGGTCGGGCTCCAGCGCGCGGACCACCGCCGCGTCCACGCCGGGCGGGATGCCGGGGCGGAGTTCGCTC